>JAYUWF010000452.1:0-8606 GCA_043753685.1 Herminiimonas sp. | reverse complement strand
CGGCGGCGCAACTGGCGCTGTAGCCGGCGTCGCTGGTCGTCAGGAGCATGGCGCGCACCAGTTCGACCTGTGCCGTGGCGCCGTGTCGGAAGTCGCGCGTGAACCAGCGGTCCAGCACCGCCGGCACGATCTCGGCCAGACCCTGCGCATGCACTGCCTCGATGCGCACGTTCCACATCTCGGGCGGACCGATGCGGGCGGCGGTATTGCACAGCACCAGCCGGTCGATGCGCACCGCATGATTCAACGCCAGCCACATGCCGCACATGCCGCCCATCGACAGACCGCAGAAATGCGCTTTTGCCAGACCCAGATGGTCCAGCAGCGCAATCGCGTCGCCACCCAGTTGCGCGATGCTGTACGGTCCATCCGGAACGCTCGACTGGCCGTGGCCGCGGGCGTCGTACCGCAGTACGCGGAAGTGGTCCAGCAGACTGGGCATCTGCGGATCCCACATGCCGAGGTGGGTGCCCAGGGAGTTCGACAGCATCAGCACCGGTGCGTCCTGTCTGCCCTCGAGCTGATAATGCAGGCGTACCTGCGCTGTGTCGAGAAACGGCATGGTGATTACTCCTTCGATGGCGCGCCGGTCCGCGCTGGCAAACCGGCTCGATCCGTATGCGTTGATGCGTGGGCTGACCAGGTCTGCAGTACCCGATCGACCATGGCGGCGGACTGGCCGATGTAGGCCTGCGGATCAAACAGGCTGTCGAGCTGCTGGCTGCTCAGGGCGCCGCTGGCCTCCGGATCACGCACGGCGTCGACCGCCAGCGTGGTACGCAACGGAATGCCGGTCTCGATGGCGCGGTGGCAGGCCTCTTCGACCAGCGCGTGGGCGGCGGTCCGGCCAATGCGTTCGGCCAGCGCCATGCTGACCGCTTCGGCGAAGATCAACCCATGGGTGGCGTCCAGATTGCTGCGCATCCGGGCTTCGTCGACCACGAGGCCGCTGGCAACGAGCTGCATCTGCTGCAGGGCGCCGCTGCACAATTGAAAGATCAATGGCAAGGTATCCCATTCGGCCTGCCAGCCGCCCAACGCGCGCTCGTGCTCCTGCACCATCGACGCCAGCATGGTCGACACCAGCGGCGGCACCCGCACGGCTGCCGCCAGGGTAACGGCGCAACCGACCGGGTTGCGCTTGTGCGGCATGGCCG
Source organism: Herminiimonas sp. (assembly GCA_043753685.1). Lineage (GTDB taxonomy): Bacteria > Pseudomonadota > Gammaproteobacteria > Burkholderiales > Burkholderiaceae_D > JANXSS01. The sequence continues at coordinate 7,449 of JAYUWF010000452.1, read as the reverse complement.
ACGATCCGCCGCGACCGCTGGCGGCCGGCTCGGCGACTTCCGCGATTTCGGTTTGCGACAGCAGCGAAATGTCGCGCGCCATCTTGCCGAGACTGCCCACCAATCCACCCAGGGTCGTGGCGACTTCGGCCAGGCGATCGCGGTGTGCGTGCCATGGCAGGTCCGGTTGCGGCAAGTCCAGGACAGCGCCCAAGGCAGCCGCCACCGGCGCGCCGTCCGCACCCAGGCTGGCCAGCGTACCGGCCGCACCGCCGAACTGCAGTGCCAGGCAAGTGGCGCGCAGATGGGCCAGGCGCGTGCGATGCCGCACCAGCGCATCGAGCCAGCCTGCGGCTTTCAGGCCGAATGTCACCGGCAGCGCATGCTGCATCCAGGTGCGCCCGATCATGACGGTCTGCCGATGGCGCCGCGCCAGTTCCGCGATGGCTGCGTTGAGCGACGCCAGGTCGGCGTCGACCGCCGCCATTGCGTCGCGCAGCTGCAGCATCAGGCCGCTGTCGATGATGTCCTGGCTGGTGGCGCCCCAATGCACGAATCTTGCAGCGTCCGGATCGTCGGCGGCCACCAGTATCGTCAATTGACTCACAAGGGGAATGGCCAGGTTGCCGGCATGCGCGGCAGCCTGCGCCAGTGCGTCGAAGTCGATCCGCTCGGCCCTGCACGCGGCAACGATGGCCGTGGCTGCGGGCGCCGGAATCACGCCGCAGCGTGCCTGGGCCTGCGCCAGCGCTGCCTCCACATCGAGCATGCGCTGGACGCGCGAGCGGTCGCTGAAGATTTGCAGCATCGCTGCGCTCGCGGTCATCGGACCAGACAGTCCGATCGGGCCGATCAGGGCTGCGACAGGAACCGGTGCCGGTGCCGCTGGCGCGGAGCCGCTCACAGGTCGAAGAACACGGTCTCACCCGTGCTGTCGGCACTGCCCTGCACCACGACGTTCCAGACCAGTACGCCGGCACGGTCGGTTGCAGCGCGGGCAATCAGCGTCGCCCGCCGCCCCGGCGGCACGCGCGCCAGCACGCCGTCGTCGCCGTTCGACGACTCGCCCGGAAAATAGATGCGCGTGGCGAGCCGCTTGATCAGGCCCCGCATGAAAACCGAGACCATGATGTGCGGCGCCTGCAGGGCACCGCTGGCATCCGGTACCCGGCCCGGCTTGACGGTGGTGAAGCGAAAACCGCCCTGCTCGTCGGTGGCGACGCGGCCGAATCCGGTGAATCCAGGTTCCAGCGGCAGGTCGCGCGTGTCGTCGGGATGGGCGTACTTGCCGTGTGCGTTGGCTTGCCAGATTTCGATCATGCCGTCGGGAACCAGACCGCCGGTGCCGTCGGTGACGCGGCCTTCGATCACGATGCGCTCACCGACCAGCGCCGCACCGGCGGCCGCCGTCAGGTCGCTGACGTAGGTGCCGTCGAAGCCGATGTGCAGGAAGGGACCGACGGTTTGCGATGCTGTCATTTGCAGGCTCATCTCAACGCTCCATCGGTGTGACGGCACGACCGCGCAGGACGATGTCGAAACGGTAGCCGAGCGCCGTATCCGGTATCGTGCTTTCCCAATCGAAGGCGGCGACCAGTCGTTGACGCGCCTTCTCGTCGGCAGTGCTGTTGAAGATCGGATCGAACGGCAACAGCGGGTCGCCCGGAAAATACATCTGCGTGACCAGTCGCGTGACGAACGCCGGGCCGAACAGCGACAGATGGATGTGCGCCGGGCGCCAGGCATTGTAGTGATTGCCCCACGGGTAGGCGCCGGGCTTGACGGTGACGAACTCGTAATTGCCGTGCGCATCCGTCATGGTCCGGCCGGAACCGGAAAAATTCGGATCCAGCGGCGCGTCGTGCAGATCCTTCTTGTGCTGATAGCGACCCGCGGCATTGCACTGCCACAGCTCGATCAAGGTATTGGCGACCGGACGGCCGCCATCGTCGAGCACCCGCCCCCCGACCACGATCCGCTCGCCCTGCGGCGCAGCGGCGTGCTGGCGGGTCAGGTCGTTGTCGCCGGCCTTCACTGCATCCTGCCCGAACACCGGACCGGTCAGTTCAGACAGCGTCTGCGGCAGGATGATCAAGGCTTGCGACGGCGAGCGAATCCGGGTCGAGCCATAGGCTGGCGACAGATAGTCGGGCTGTGTGCCGGCCAGCGGCCGTCGGTATTGTGACAATCGATCTTGCGGTGATTCGGGCATGAAGGGCCTTTCCTGATCAGTCAGTGGCGGACACGCTGCGAGCGACGTCCCATGCAGGCATCGATCGCATCGACGCAATGCCGTCGCTTCAAACCCGTTCGATCACCATCGCGATGCCCTGGCCGACGCCGATGCACATGGTGCACAACGCGTAGCGGCCGCCGGTGCGGTGCAACTGGTACATCGCGGTCGTCACCAGGCGGGCGCCACTCATGCCCAGTGGATGGCCGAGCGCGATCGCGCCGCCGTTCGGATTGACTCGTGGATCGTCGTCGCGCAGGCCCAGCATCCGCATCACCGCCAGGCCCTGCGCGGCAAAGGCTTCGTTCAATTCGATCACGTCCATCTGATCGATCGTCATGCCCAGTTGCTGCAGCAGCTTTTGCGTGGCCGGCGCTGGGCCGATACCCATGACGCGCGGCGCCACGCCGGCGGTAGCCATGCCGACGATGCGGGCCTTGGGTGTCAGTCCGAAGCGCGCGGCGCTGGCTTCGTCGGCCAGCAGCAAGGCGCAGGCGCCATCGTTGACGCCGGATGCATTGCCAGCGGTGACGCTGCCGTCCGGACGGACCACGCCCTTCAGTTTTGCCAGCGCTTCGACACTGGTGCTGCGTGGATGCTCGTCCTGCGACACGGTGATGGGGTCGCCTTTTTTCTGGCCGATCACGACCGGCGTGATTTCCTGCGCCAGGTTGCCGTTCTGCTGGGCCGCCGACGCCTTGTTCTGGCTGGCGACGGCGAACAGGTCCTGGTCGGCGCGGCTGACGTGGTAATCGTCGGCGACGTTTTCAGCGGTCTGCGGCATCGCATCCACGCCGTACTGCTGCTTCATGAGCGGATTGACGAAACGCCAGCCGATGGTGGTGTCGAAGATGTTGGCGTTGCGCGAAAAGGCGCTCTCCGCCTTGCCCATGACGAAAGGCGCGCGCGTCATCGATTCGACGCCGCCGGCCAGCATCAGGTTGCATTCGCCGGACTTGATGGCGCGCGCCGCGATACCGACCGCGTCCATGCCGGAGCCGCACAGGCGATTGACGGTGGCGCCCGGCACCTGCTCCGGCAGACCTGCCAGCAGCGCCGACATGCGCGCGACGTTGCGGTTGTCTTCGCCGGCCTGGTTGGCGCAACCGTAGATCACGTCCTGCACCGCGCTCCAGTCGACCTGCGGATTGCGCGCCATCAGGGCACGCAGGGGAATGGCGCCGAGGTCGTCGGCGCGCACGTCTTTCAAGGCGCCACCGAAGCGGCCGATGGGCGTGCGGATCGCGTCGCAGATAAAGGCGTGGTTCATTTTGTCTCCGTTATTGGTTTGATGTAAAAGTTTTGGAAACCGGATCAGGGCGATGGCTGCGGCGGCAACGGCGGCAACAACGGCACTTCGGTAATGTTTTGCAATGCCTCGAAGCTCAGGCCGTCGATCATCTCCCGTACCACCAGCCCGTCCGCTGTCACATCCAGCACTGCCAGATCGGTGTAGATGCGATCTACGCAACCGACCGCGGTCAGCGGATAGCTGCAGTGGGCGACCACCTTGCTTTCACCGCCCTTGGTCTGGTGTTCCATCATGACGAAGACTTTCTTGGCGCCGATGGCCAGGTCCATCGCGCCGCCGACCGCAGGAATCGCATCCGGCGCACCGGTGTGCCAGTTGGCCAGATCACCGCTGGCCGAAACCTGAAAGGCGCCCAGCACGCAGATATCCAGGTGGCCGCCGCGCATCATTGCGAACGAATCGCCGTGATGAAAGTAGGAACCGCCCTTGAGCAGCGTCACCGGCTGCTTGCCGGCATTGATCAGGTCCCAATCCTCGTCGCCGGCGGCCGGTGACGGGCCCATGCCGAGGATCCCGTTTTCGCTGTGCAGGAAAACTTCCTTCGAGGCCGGCAAATGATTGGCCACCAATGTAGGCAGGCCAATGCCGAGGTTGACATAGTCGCCCTCGGCAATGTCTTGCGCCACGCGGGCGGCGATCTGGTCCCGGCTGCGCCGCTTGAAGTTCTCGGGCGTGTTCGTGGATATCGCAGTCATGCGGATCGCTCCTGGCCGGTTGCGCCGAGCACGACGCGTTGCACGAAAATGCCGGGGGTGATGATCACCTCCGGATCGAGGTCGCCCAGCGCCACCACCCGGTCGACCTGGGCCACGGTGCATTTTGCCGCCATCGCCATGATCGGACCGAAGTTACGGGCCGCCTTGCGGTACACCAGGTTTCCCCAGCGGTCGCCATGCAACGCCTTGATGAATGCGAAATCGGCATGGATCGGCGACTCCAGCACGTAGTGACGTCCGTCGATCAGGCGGGTTTCCTTGCCCTGGGCCAGCAGGGTGCCGTAACCCGTGGGTGAGAAAAAACCGCCGATGCCGGCGCCGGCGGCGCGGATGCGTTCGGCCAGGTTGCCCTGCGGCGCGAGTTCGAGTTCGATCTTGCCGCTGCAGTAGAGCGCATCGAAGACATGGGAATCGGTCTGGCGCGGATAGGAACAGATGATTTTTCGCACCTGCCCGGCCTTGAGCAATGCCGCCAGGCCAGTGTCGCCGTTGCCCGCATTGTTGTTGACGATGGTGAGCTCGCGCGCGCCCTGCTCGATCAGCGCATCGACCAGCGCGGCAGGCATGCCGGCATTGCCAAAGCCGCCGATCATGACGGTCGCGCCGTTCTGGATGTCGGCCACTGCCTGCTGCAATGAAGGGCAAATCTTGTCGATCACGAGGCTCTCCTGGTAATGCTTGACAGTGTGGCTTGACAGCGTGGCTTGACAGTGTGGCTTGATGGCGTTGCCTGACGGCGCTGCTTGACAGTGTAATCACATTGTTCGATAATCGCACTAATGTCTGTTTATAGAACACACTCCAGTTTAGCGAAATTCATGCGAAGTCGTCAAGTCACGCCGACGGCGCCCATCCGAGGATCACCATGCCGAAATCGCCTGCAAGGCAGGTTGCGCCTGTCGTTGCCACGACAGCGGTCAAAACGGCGGTCAAGACAGCCCCTGTCGCGCTGACCATCGCCGAAGAAATCGATGCCCTGACCGACCCCAACTTCATGACGTCGCTGGCACGCGGACTGGCGGTGCTGCGCGCCTTCAGCGACCAGCGCCGCAGCATGACGATCGCCCAGATCAGCGTCAAGACAGGGATTCCGCGCGCGGCGGTGCGGCGGTGCCTGCATACGCTGCGCGCGCTCGGTTACGCCGACGCCGAAGCCAACAATTTCTCCTTGAAGCCGAAGGTGCTGACCCTGGGTTATTCCTACCTGTCGTCGACGCCGCTGGCGGTGTCGGCGCAGCCCTGCCTGAACGCCATCAGCCGCGCCCTGAACGAATCCTGTTCGCTGGCCGTGCTGGATGACGACCAGGTACTGTATGTGGCGCGCTCGGCCACCTCGCGCATCATGTCGGTGGCATTGAATACCGGCAGCCGGTTGCCGGCGTATTGCACCTCGCTGGGCCGGGTCATGCTGGCGCACCTGCCGGATGCGGATCTGAAAGCGTATCTTGAAAAAGTGACGCTGCGCGCCTACACCGATCGCACCGTGGTCTCGGCCAAGCGTCTGCGGGAAGTGTTGGCCGGCGTGCGCCAGAACGGCTACGCCATCGTCGACGAAGAACTGGAAGTCGGACTGCGCTCGATCGCGGTGCCGGTGCGGGGTGCATCCGGCACGGTGGTGGCGGCCTTGAATGTCGGCGCGCAGGCCTCCCGCGTCACGCTGCAGCAGATGACCGAGCAGTTCCTGCCGGCGCTGCTGGGCGCGTCGCATGAATTGTCGGCATTGCTGCCTTAAGGTTTCTTCTTGCAGTGCCTCGCGCCGGCCTCGATCGCCGATCGCCGATCGACCAGGCGTCCTCGAACACGGATCAGGCGGCGGCCTGCTCCGGCACCTCGCCGCCAAGCGCCTCGACCAGCGCCGTCATCATGCGGCCGAGCTCGCCTGTCATCAGCAACATGTCGCCGTCGAAGCGCTCCTCGTCGTTGCGGCTCATGCCATCGTCGCTTTCCTTGATGACGTCCAGCGCGGTGATGCGCTTGAGGGTCAAGGCTTCGGTCAGGACGAAGGAGACCCGGTCCGACCAGGTCAGCGCAAGCCGGGTGCACTGCTTGCCGCCGGCGATGTGGCGCCGCACGTCTTCTGCTTCCAGCGTATGGCGCACGTAGCGCACGGTGGCCTTGGTCTCGCCGGTCGAGCGCAGTTCCGTGTCCTGGTCGACCGTGAAGCCGTACGGCGCTTCGTCGGCCACCAGCCATTCGGTCATTGCCGCCACCGGCGACTGCTTCACGCGCAGGGCGCGCAGCGGCAGGCGGTTGACGCCTTTTACCAGCAGCTTGATGACGTCGTCGGCCTTGGCCGCTGTGCCCGCGTCGACCACCAGCCAGCCGTTGACCGGATCGATCCAGACCCGGGTATCGCTGCGGATGGTGAAGGCGCGCGGCAACAGTTCATCGGTGACCTGCTCCTTGATTTCCTTCATCTGCTTGCGGCCCGGCTTGAAGCCCTGCTGCTCTTCGATCTCGGCGGCCTTGGCCTTGCTGACCTGATTGACCACGCTGGAAGGCAACAGCTTCCTTTCGGTCGCCAGGCAGAGCAGGAACTGCTGGTTGACGGCATGCACCAGGCTGCCATTGTCACGCGGCGGCGCCCAGCCCTGGTTCTGCAGGTCGATGCTGTTCGCAGCCTGGAATGCCTGCGGCGCCAGCGCTGTTTCGAGCTGCTCCCGCGACATCGCCCACGGTGCGGGAAGTCGGTATATCTGTAGATTCTTGAACCACATGGTTGCCTGACAAAAAAGGCGCTATTCTACCGCTGGCAGGGCCCGTGATCCGACGGAATTTCCGGCACTGTTCAGGTTCGGAAAAATTTTCGCGGATTGCGTATCGTTGGTGGAAGCATTGGTATAAGAATCAGGATGCTGTGCATCCTTAAATCGCCCGAAACTTCGACCCGCGACTGTTATCAAAGCTGTATCGGTGCGAAGCGGTAATCGACCTCGGTCATGGCGCGCGGACGCCTGGTTCGGCGGTCCGGGACATTGATTGGAGAAGCGCATGTATACTTTCTTGAAACGCGTGAAGCCGGCCATCGTCATCGCGATTGCACTGGCGTCGGCACTGATGGCCAGCACCGCCTGGGCTTACCGCGGCCACGGGTATGGCCATCATCATCATGGCGGCGCGCGGGTCGGTCTGTACATCGGCGGCCCGGTGCTCGGCTTTTCGTCCTACGGCTATCCGGCCTATGGTTATGGTTATGGTTATGGATACGG
>JAYUWF010000451.1:0-8632 GCA_043753685.1 Herminiimonas sp. | reverse complement strand
CCCACCCTAACCGTGAGGTCGCCATGGCGTTGCCTGTCGCGTTGCAAAATCTGAGTCTGCCGGTCATCGGTTCGCCATTGTTCATCGCCAGCGGACCGGCACTCGTGACTGCGCAATGCAAGGCCGGCATCGTCGGTTCCTTCCCTGCCCTGAATGCCCGACCGGCCGAGTTGCTCGACACCTGGCTCACTGACATCCAGGCCGACCTGGCCGCCTTCAAGGCCGCCAACCCGAGCGCCAAGGTCGGTCCGATCGCGGTCAACCAGATCGTCCATCAATCGAACGATCGCCTCGCGCACGACGTCGAGATGTGCGTCAAGCACAGGATCCCGATCATCATTTCTTCCCTGCGCGCGCCGCCCAAGGAAATGATGGATGCGATCCACAGCTATGGCGGCATCGTCATGCATGACGTGATCTCCATCCGTCATGCACAGAAGGCCCTGGAAGCCGGCGTCGACGGCCTGATCCTGGTGGCAGCCGGCGCCGGTGGTCATGCCGGCGGCCTGTCGCCATTCGCGCTGGTGGGCGAAGTCCGTAGATTCTTCGATGGCCCGGTCGCCCTGTCCGGGTCGATCGCCACCGGCGACGCAGTGCTCGCGTGCCAGGCAATGGGCGCCGACCTGGCCTACATCGGCTCGCGCTGGCTGGCGACCAAGGAATCGAATGTCGACGAAGCCTACCGCCAGGCGATCGTCGAATCGGCCGCAGCCGACATTGTCTACACCAACCTGTTTACCGGCGTGCACGGCAATTACCTGAAAAAGTCGATCGTCGCAGCAGGCCTCGATCCGGACAATCTGCCGGTGGCCGACAAGACGGCCATGAACTTCGGTTCAGGTGGTGGCAGCAAGGCCAAGGCCTGGCGTGATATCTGGGGTGCAGGACAGGGCGTGGGCCTGATGGACGATGTGCCGACGGTGGCGGAGATGGTCGCGCGCCTGACCGAGGAATACCAGGCCGCGCGCCGCCGCCTGGCCTTGTAACGTCATCCCGCGAAGCGCCGCGCCGACGTCCGGTACGACGCTTCGACGCCCTCCGCGCGACCGTTCCGGCAGCGCGCAAAATTCTTTGCCAATCATTTCACCGGCAGGGAATTATTAATCCGATGACAACTCCAATCGTGAATCCGGCGTATGCTCAACCGCGCGCATCGACTCACTCATCAGGAATTGTCATGGACACCAAACTGCCAGAACCGAGCATCTCCACCACCCAGCCAATCGGCAACAAGACTTCACCGCGCCAGCCAAACGACCGCGACGAGTCGCCGGACAGCCAGGCCAGTGCACCCCGCGATGACATGCAACAGGCTGCACGCGATGTGGCGAGCGGCCAGGTCGACACCGACCGACACGAACAGCCAGGGAAGAATCCGAAGAATACGGCTCCCTCGACGCCTTCGCCAAAGTCCACGCAAATCCTGCCGGACGGCACGCGCAAGTAAAATATTCCAAGGAAGAAAAGGGATGGCGCCTGAGCAGGCACTGACTTCAACGGATGCCACTACCCGGCTTCACTCGTAACTGCGCGCATCCTCGATCACCTTGCCATCGTTCGGCAGGCTCCCCGGCGCCACCAGGCTGACTTCGCCGCGCAGCTTGGTGACTTCCCGAATCGACTCGACCAGCACCGCCGTCAGGCCGGCATCGGTGATCGCATCGCCACCAGCGCGCTCGCACACCAGTGTCATCAGGTCCTGCCCCATCTGCCCGCTGACCACCAGACGTGCGCGCCCAATGCCAGGATGACGACGCGCGATCTCGGCCACCTGGGAAGGATGGACGAACATCGCCCGCACCTTGGTGGTCTGATCGGCCCGCCCCAGCCAGCCGCGGATGCGCATGTTGGTGCGCCCGCACGGCGACACGCCCGGCAGGATCGCCGACATGTCGCCGGTGGCAAATCGCACCAGCGGATAGTCGGGATTGAAGGACGTGACCACGACTTCGCCCACTTCGCCTTCGGCCACCGGATCGCCGGTACCGGGCCGCACGATTTCCAGCAAGAGTTCTTCATCGACGATCATGCCCGGATTGAGCACGCCGTCGGTGAGCGTCTCATAGGCGATGTTACCGATGTCGGCCGAGCCGTACATCTGCGTAACGTACGGCACGCCGTGATTGTTGAGCCAGCTGCGCAGTGATGGCGGCAGCGCTTCGGCGCCGACCACGGCACGCTGCATGCAGCTGATGTCGACGCCCATTTCCTGCGCTTTTTCGACGATGATCTTCAGGAACGACGGTGTGCCGGCATACGCGTCCGGTCGCAGGGCGTGGATCGCCTGCACCTGCATTTCGGTCTGGCCACTGCCTGCGGGAATGACCACGCAACCGAGCCGGATGGCAGCACCTTCGACCATGAAGGCCGCCGGCGTGAAGTGATACGAATAGCAGTTCTGCACGATATGGCCGGCGCGCAGGCCCACTGCGTACAACGGACGGGCGATGCGCCACCAATCGGCGCCGCGCCCTTCGGGATCGAAGATCGGACCGGGGGACATGAACAGCCGGCCCAGCTGCCGGGTCGGCGTCGTGGTCAATCCGCCGAACGGCAGCTCACCCGATTGCAGCGCTTTCAAGTCCAACTTGCGCGTGACCGGCAACTGCGCCAGCGCCGCACGAGAATCGATGTCGGCGGGCGTGACGCCGGCCAGGATGTGCGCCCAGCCGGATGCTGTCTGGGCGTGCGCGATCAGGCCCGGCAGCCGCGCCAGCAAATCCCGCTCGCGCGCCTGCGGGTCGCGCACGTCCAGCGCATCGAAGGTGTCATCCAGGGGTGCGGTCGTCATGTCGGTTCGATGAAATTGAATGGTTGATCAATGCTGCCGCGAGGAAGATCGTGGCGGCCGTGCGTTGCGGTACCTTCCTGTACCGGCATCAGGCCAGCCAGCGCTTGCGCCGCCGATAGAACTTCATGTCCCGGAAGCTCTTGCGCCCGGCGCCGGAGACGCCTAGGTAAAACTCCTTGACGTCTTCATTGGTGGCGAGATCGGCTGCCGCGCCCTCCATCACCACCCGGCCGTTTTCCAGGATGTAGCCGAAGTTGGCGTAGCGCAGCGCCACCATGGTGTTTTGTTCGGCCAAGAGGAAGGAGACGTTTTCGCGGGTATTCAAATCCTTGACGATCTCGAAAATCTCTTCGACAATCTGCGGCGCGAGTCCCATCGACGGCTCGTCCAGCAGGATCATCGATGGTTTCGCCATCATGGCGCGCCCGATCGCCGTCATCTGCTGTTCGCCGCCGGAGGTGTAGCCGGCCTGCGACTTACGGCGCAATTTCAGGCGCGGAAAATAGGCATAGATCTTTTCCAGCGCCAGCGCCAGCTCGGCCTTGCCGATGTTGCGGGTGTAGGCGCCGGTCAGCAGGTTGTCTTCCACCGACAGATGGGCGAAGCAGTGGCGCCCTTCCATTACCTGGATGACGCCGCGCTTGACCAGGTCGCCCGGCGTCATGCGGTCGATGCGCTCGTCGTTGAATTCGATGCTGCCCTTGGTGACGTCACCCCGCTCGGCACGCAGCAGGTTGGAAATCGCTTTGAGGGTCGTGCTCTTGCCGGCGCCGTTCGCGCCCAGCAGCGCCACGATCTTGCCGTCCGGGACAGCCAGCGACACGCCCTTCAGGACCAGGATCACGTGGTCGTAAATGACTTCGATATTGTTGATGCGCAGTCCAGCCGCCATGCGTGCTCCAGATTCCGATCGGTTGTAAAGCAGGTCGATTCGCTACGGCGGCCGTCCTGCAATGACCAGCAAGGCGGCTGCCGCAACCGTCTGTGACAGCACCGGTATGATCCGGCACTGCCGCAGACGACTCAGCTCATTTCCAGTACATCATTTTCAAGATTTCATGCAGGCTGGCGTGATGCTTTTTTCTTTAGCATATTTCGCTGCATTCGCTTTGAAAAGCGGATGGATCAGTTGCTTGTTGCCTTCGATCCAGTCCGAGATCAGCACCCATTTCGACCCATCCCATTGCTGGATCTTGACCTTGCCGGAGCCTTCGTGATTCTCGCAAGAGGTCTTGATCTCGGGCAGCAGGCCGACGGCGCCCAATTGCGTCAGGCGGGCATCGTTGATGTTCAGATTTTCCAGGCCCCAGCGCATCTGTTCGCCGGAGATGACCTTGCCCTTGCCGTACTTCGCTTGCGCCGTGCGGATCGCTTCGGCTGTCGCAATGGCGACCGAGACGCCGCGGTTGTAGAGGATCGTGCCGACCTTGGCCTTGTCCTGCATGTTGCCCTTGCCGGAGGTGTACAGCACTTTTTCCATGTCGGCGATCAGTGGCACCTTGTTGCCCGATACATTCCAGGTCGCGCTCATGTAACCCTTGGCGGCGTCACCTGCCGGCACGGTATCTTCTTCCGATCCGGCCCACCAGGAACCGATCATCTTTTCACGTGGATAGCCGACCTTTTGCGCCGCCTTCAACGCAGTCTGGTTCATCACGCCCCAGCCCCAGAAAATCACGTAGTCCGGATTTTCCTGGCGGATGCGCAGCCATTGCGCGCCCTGCTCGTTGCCGGGATGGGCGACCGGTATCTGCACCACCGAGAACTTGCCCAGCGCCGCTTCGGCATTGATGGCGCCGATCGGCTCCTTGCCATAGGCGGAGTCGTGATAGAGGTAAGCGATCTTCTTGCCGGCCAGCGAGCCGCCGTTCTTCGTGGTCAGGTACTTGACGATGGCCGACATCTGCATCTGGTAGGTCGTCACCAGCGGGAACGCATACGGGAAGACGGAGCCATCGACCGCATCGGTGCGGCCGTAACCGACCATCATCAGCGGTACCTTGTCTTCGGCCGACTTGTCGATCAGCGCATAGGAAATGCCGGTCGCCATGGTGTTGTAGGCAGTGCCCTTGGTGACGGTGTTCTTGCCCTTCAGGCGCTCGTAGCACTCGACGCCCTTGGCGTTGTTGTACTCGGTTTCGCATTCTTCCCAGGAGAGCTTGACGCCGTTGATGCCGCCTTCCTTGATGTTCAGATAGTTCAGGTAATCGACATAGCCGCCGTAGAACGACTGGCCGTTTGCGCCGTAGGGGCCGACGCGGTAACTGGCGATACCGATGAACTGGTCGTTGGCTTGCGCCAGCGCTTGGCCGAGCGGTGCAAGCAGTGTCGCTGCCGCAGTGGCGGCGAGCATGAGCTGTTTGAGGGTTTTCATGATGTCTCCTTCTGGTATGAACAAACAGGATTGTGGACTTGTAGCCAATTACGTGGTGCGAACTTCATTCAGTGATTCCAAAACCCGGCTTCTAGAACCGACTTCAATGCGGAAACGGCCACAAGCGCAATTTCTCTTTCGTGATCTGCCACAGCCGCGCCAGTCCATGCGGCTCGACGATCAGGAAAAAAATGATCAGCGCGCCGAACACCATCAGCTGTATGTGCGACACCGCCGCGTTGGTGAATGGCAGGTGCAGCAAGGCGGCCAGCGGCGGCAGGATATTGTCGAGCGCGATCGGCAGCAGCAGGATGAAGGCGGAACCCAGGAAGGCGCCCAGGATGCTGCCGACACCACCGACGATGATCATGAAAAGGATGCGAAACGAGAGATCCAGCGAAAAGCCGTCCGGCTCCACCGAGCCCAGGTAGCAGAATGCGTACAGCGCGCCAGCCACGCCGCAGTAAAAGGAGCTGACTGCGAACGCCAGCAACTTGGTCTTCATCAGCGGAATGCCGATCACTTCGGCCGCCACGTCCATGTCACGCACCGCCATCCAGGCGCGCCCGGTGGACGAGCGCACCAGGTTTTTCGCCAGTAGCGCCATGAGCGCCACGATCGCCAGCACGAACAGGTACTTCTTCATCGGCGAATTGATCGCATAACCGAACAGCTCGACCTTTTGCGCACTGATGACGCCCGATGAACTGTTGTTGGAAAACCAGGCGAACTTGGTCAGTACCCAGACCACGAAGAACTGCGCCGCCAGCGTCGCCACCGCGAGGTAAAAACCCTTGATGCGTAGCGATGGCAGTCCGAACACAACACCGACCGCCGCCGCCGACAAACCCGCCAGAATGAACGACACCAGGATCGAAATGCCTTCGATGCGCAGCTGAAAATTGTAAGCGGCATACGCGCCCACCGCCATGAATGCGGCCGACCCGAGCGAGAGCTGGCCGGCATAACCGGTCAGGATGTTCAGGCCGAGTGCCGCCAACGCCATCACCAGGAAAGGAATCAGGATCGCCGAGAACCAGTATTCATTGGCCAGCGCCGGGATGCCGATGAAGGCTACCGCCAGCACGATCGCCATGCCCACGCGATCCTGGCGGATCGGGAAGATCTGGCCATCGGCGACGTAGCTGGTCTTGAACTGGCCGGCTTCACGATAGAACATGGACTGCTTCTCCTGGCCGGGTCAAACCCGGCACATCATTATTTTCAAGTTACACACGGTCGATATGCTTTTCGCCGAAAAGCCCTTCTGGGCGCACCAGCAGAAACAGCAGCGCGAAGACATACGGAAACCAGCCTTCGATGCCGCCGAAATTGCCGCCGAAGGCTTCCTGCATCAGTGGCGGCAGGTAGATCTCCGCCAGCTTTTCCGAGGCGCCGATAATCAGCCCGCCGACGATCGCGCCCGGCACCGAAGTAAAGCCGCCCAGGATCAGTACCGGCAGCGCCTTGAGTGCCGTCAGAGTGAGCGCAAACTGCACGCCATTCCGAGAACCCCACAGCAGCCCCGCCACCAGCGCCACGAATCCGGCCAGACCCCAGACGATGGCCCAGATGTGCTGCAGCGGTATGCCCAGCGACAATGCCGCCTGATGATCGTCGGCCACCGCGCGCAGGGCGCGACCGACCTTTGTCTTTTGAAAAAACAGTGCCAGCAGCGTGACCAGCAGCAGCACCATGCCGGAGGCGAACAGATCGAATTTCGAAATGCCGATGCCGAAGCGATCCATGATCAGCGCGATCGGCTCGTCGACGATGCCCAGGTTGATCGGCCGCACGCCGCTGCCGAACAGCAGCGGGCCCAGGCCTTCCAAGAAAAACGCCAGGCCGATGGTCGCCATGAACAACGTGATCGGCGGCTGGTTGACCAGCTTGCGCAGCACGAAGCGCTCGGTGGACAGACCCAGCACGACCATGACCACGAAGGCGCCGATGACCGCCGCCCACAACGGCAGGCCGAAATCGATCAGGCCGACGGTTGCCAGCGCGGCGAAATACACCATCGCGCCCTGGGCGTAATTGAAGACGCCCGAGGCCTTGTAGATCAGCACGAACCCGAGCGCGACCAGGGAGTACATCAACCCGGAGAGCATGCCGCTGATGAAGACTTCGAAAAAGAATTGCATGTACCTGTCCTAAAGCTGGTTCTGGTGCTGGTCAGTGTGCGGCGCCGCTGGTGCCCAGATACGCCTTGATCACTTCCGGATTGTTCATCACTTCTTCCGGCGTGCCGTCGCCGATCTTCTTGCCGTAGTCGAGCACCACCACCCGGTCCGAAATATCCATCACCACGCCCATGTCATGTTCGATCAGGACGATGGTGGTGCCGAACTGGTCGTTGACGTCCAGCACGAAGCGGCACATGTCCTGTTTTTCTTCGACATTCATGCCGGCCATCGGCTCGTCCAGCAACAAAAGGCGCGGTTCTGCCGCCAGTGCCCGCGCCAGCTCGACGCGCTTTTGCAGGCCGTACGGCAAGCGCCCGACAGGTGTCTTGCGGATGTGCTGGATTTCGAGGAAATCGATGACTTGCTCGACTTTTTCGCGATGTTCGATTTCCTCGCGCCGCGCCGGTCCCCACCAGAGCGCATTGGCCAGCAGGCCGGAACGCATCTTGGTATTCCGCCCCGTCATGATGTTGTCCAGGACCGTCATGCCCTTGAACAGCGCGATGTTCTGGAACGTGCGGGCGATGCCCTGATGCGCGATTTTTGCCGGATGCATGGCGTGCCGGGTCTGGCCGTCGAAGACGATGCTGCCTTGCTGTGGATGGTAGACGCCATTGATCACGTTGAGCATCGAGCTTTTGCCGGCGCCGTTCGGTCCGATGATGGCGCGGATTTCATGCTCGCGCACGTCGAAGGAAATGTCGGTCAGCGCTTTCACGCCGCCAAACGCCAGACTGATGTTTTTGACGTCGAGAATGACGTCGCCAATTTTTTTAGTTGCCATGATGTTTCTAAATAGGTGTCTAAGGCATCAAGCTGCGGCCATAACCTGAGCCTTAGCCGGGGCGTAAATCTGCGCGTCGGAGAGCTTCAAGGTCGCGCTGACGCTGCCTGTGCGGCCATCTTCAAACTTCACCACCGTCTCGATAAATTGTTCGGTTTTACCAGCGTACAAACCATCGACCAGCGCCGAATACTTGTCCGCAATGAAGCCGCGACGCACCTTGTTGGTCCGCGTCAACTCACCGTCGTCGGCGTCCAGTTCTTTGTGCAAAATCAGGAAGCGGCTGACCTGGCTGCCGGCCAGCAATTTGTCTTCGCTCAAATCGGCGTTGACTTTTTCGACACATTCCTTGATGAGCTGGTAAACCTCGGGTTTTTGCGCCAGGTCGGTGTAGCCGGCGTAAGGCAGGTTGCGACGCTCAGCCCAGTTACCGACAGCATCCATGTCGATGTTGATCATGACGCAGACTTTATCGCGGCCATCGCCGTAGGCCACGA
>JAYUWF010000450.1:0-2819 GCA_043753685.1 Herminiimonas sp. | reverse complement strand
ATCCGCCGGATTGAAATAGGTAACGCGTCCGGTTTCGGTTTTGCGAAACATGATCTCGTTCAGCACCATGCCTTGCGTCAGCAGATTGGCAAACGGCTCGTCGAACTTTACCAGCCCGAGATCTTGCATGACTTTGCTCCAGAAGCGAGAATAGAGAAGATGCAAAATAGCGTGTTCGATGCCACCGATATATTGATCCACAGGCAGCCAGTAATTCACGCTTGCATCGGTCATGGTCGTGTCCTGGCCGGCACAGGCATAGCGGATGTAATACCAGGAGGAATCCACAAAAGTATCCATGGTATCTGTTTCCCGCCGCGCGGGCTTGCCGCATTGAGGGCAGGCGCACTCATAAAATGATGGCGTTTTTGCCAGCGCATTGCCCGCGCCATCCGGCACAAGATCCTCTGGAAGCACTACGGGGAGCTGGTCATCCGGAACCGGTATCACGCCGCATGCATCACAATAAATCAGAGGAATGGGGCAGCCCCAGTAACGTTGGCGTGAAATGCCCCAGTCGCGCAGGCGATAGGTGATCTTCTTTTCGCCGAGGCCTTTTTCGGCCAGGACCGCTGCGACGGCATCGACCGCCTGCTGATATCCCATCCCGTCGAAGCGGCCGGAATCGATACATGTGCCGATGTCCTTTTCGCCGTACCAGTCGTGCCAGCTCTCGGTCGAATACACCTTGCCCGGCACGGCGATCACCGGCACGATCGGCAGCACGTATTTCTGGGCGAAGGCGAAGTCGCGCTCGTCGTGCGCCGGCACGCCCATCACGGCACCGTCGCCGTAGGTGATCAGCACGTAGTTGCCGACCCAGACTTCGATCTGCTTGCCGGTCAGCGGATGCGTGACGTACAGGCCGGTTGGCATGCCTTTCTTTTCCATCGTCGCCATGTCGGCTTCGATCACGCTGCCGAGCTTGCATTCGGCGATGAAGGCTGCCAGTTCCGGATTGGTTTTGGCGGCAAAGGTTGCCAGCGCATGTTCCGGCGCGACGGCGCAAAACGTCACGCCCTTGATGGTGTCGGCACGAGTCGTAAAGACCCACAGTTTGCCGTCCTGCACCGGCGTGCCGTCTTCCTCGGCGATGTGATGCGGGAAAGCGAAGCGCACGCCGGTCGATTTGCCGATCCAGTTCGATTGCATGATGCGCACCCGCTCCGGCCAGCCGGGCAGGTGGTTGTCTACGTGGTCGAGCAATTCCTCGGCATAGTCGGTGATGCGCGCGTAGTACATCGGGATTTCGCGCTTTTCGATCAGCGCACCGGAGCGCCAGCCGCGGCCGTCGATGACCTGCTCGTTGGCCAGCACGGTCTGGTCGATCGGGTCCCAGTTCACGGTGCCGGTCTTTTTGTAGATGATGCCTTTTTCCAGCATCTTCAGGAACATCCACTGGTTCCAGCGGTAGTAATCGGGCGAACATGCCGTCATCTCGCGCGACCAGTCGATGGCCAGGCCCATGGCTTCCATCTGCTTTTTCATGTGAGCGATGTTGGCGTAGGTCCACTGCGCCGGCGGTACGTTGTTGGCCATCGCCGCGTTTTCGGCCGGCATGCCGAAGGCGTCCCAGCCCATTGGCATCAACACGTTGAACCCGTTCATCCGCAGGTAGCGGTACATGACGTCGTTGATCGTGTAATTGCGCACGTGACCCATGTGCAGCTTGCCGGATGGGTAGGGCAGCATCGAGCAGGCGTAGAACTTTTTCTTTTCGACACCGTGACGATCGGTCGCATGTTCGACCGTGCGATAGGCATCGATTGCCTGCCAATGGGATTGCGCCGCACGCTCGACGTCGGCGGGATTGTATTTTTCTTGCATGGGAGATGCTGCCAAAAGACGCTGGAGGGACGATTATACCGGCAGCAAGTCAGGTGTTGGCATGCATTGGCAGTGAGATAACGAGTAAATCTGTAAGCGAATCTTCCCTTTGGTGGCCAGTCTTGTCCAGGCTCAGCGCAGATTGACGCTCAAGGCCGGTTTCTCGCCGTAATCCTCGTAGCGTTCATTGATGCCGGCGATGCAATAAAGCACTTCCTCGAGCATGTCCGGCTGGGCGGCGCGCCAGGCATCGGCATGCAGGACGTCGATCTGCAGCACTTCCTCCGGTGCCAGGCGGATGGCCGACATGCCGTCGTCGTCGCGCAGGTAGGACAGGCAATCGACGAAGGCATCCATGTTGCAGCCATAAAATTCAGGGAAACCGAAGGCTACCCGGGCCTGCGTGTGAAACGCCTGCCAGTCGGTGATTGCAGCGCCGTCAAGTGTTACGGTGGCCATGGCTTATTTCCCAGCAGGCGGTTGCAGGGCGGGCTTGAGTTGCAGGGGCGCCGACCCTGGAGCCGGAACCGTCAGGCCAGGCTGGGGCTCGGTGACGAAGCCGATCCGGTTCAAGCCATTCGCCTGCGCCGCTGCCATGACCTGCGCAATGACTTCATAGCGCGTGCCGCGGTCGGCGCGCAGTTGCAGGTCGGGCACGGGCTGGGTCCGCGCGGCCTCGGCCATCTTCGCCGGCAGATCGGCGGGGGGCACCACCACATCGTTCCAATACACGGCGCCGGCGGCATCGATCGACAGCGTGATCGTCATCGGCAGGGTCGGTGCCGGCGCCGCATTCGCCTGCGGCAGATCGAGCCTGACTGCATGGGTGAACAGGGGCGCGGCCAGGATGAAGATCACCAGGAGCACCAGCATCACGTCGACCATCGGCGTGACGTTGATTTCCGCCATCGGCGCCGGTTGCCGGCTGTCGTTGAATCCGCCGAAGCTCATCGTCTGCTCCCCGTGGGTTATTTTCCGACCCGCGTGCCGGT
>JAYUWF010000449.1:0-8649 GCA_043753685.1 Herminiimonas sp. | reverse complement strand
TTCTGCTCGACCGTCATCCAGGGGAACAGAGCGTACTCCTGGAACACCATGCCGCGATCCGGCCCGGGTTCGGTCACGACCTTGCCGTCGGCCGTGATGGTGCCCGAACTCGGCAGCGAAAACCCGGCGACGGCGTTGAGCAGGGTCGACTTGCCGCAGCCGGAAGGCCCCAGCAGGCAGACGAACTGGCCGCTCGGTATCTCCAGGTGGATGTCCTTCAGGGCGACGACGTCGCGGTCGCTGGTCTTGAAAACCTTGTTGACACCGACGATACTGATTTCGGATGCGTTGGTGGCGCTGGTGGCATTGGTAGCGGTCATCTCAATTCTCCAGACCGCGGTGCCAGCGCAGCAAATGATTGTTCAGGCGGGTGACGCCGTAGTCGATCGCCAGGCCCAGCATGCCGATGCTGATCATGCCGGCGATGATCTTGTCGGACCAGAAGTACTCGCGCGCTTCGAGGATCCGGAACCCCAGGCCGTTGTTGACCGCGATCATTTCCGACACGATCACCACGATGAAGGCGGTACCGATGCCGATCCGTACGCCCGACAGGATGTAGGGCACCGCCGCCGGCAGCATCACCCGGGTGAACAGGACGCGCTGACTGGCGCCGAGATTGCGCGCCGCGCGCAGGTAGATGCCGTCGACATGCCGCACGCCGGCGATGGTATTGATCAACACCGGGAAAAACGCGCCGATCGCGATCAGGAAGATTGCCGGCGGATTGCCCAGCCCGAACCACAGGATCGACAGTGGAATGTAGGCGATCGGCGGAATCGGCCGCAGCACCTGGATCAGCGGATTCAACCAGGCGTACACCCGCTGGCTCGACCCCATCGAAAGACCGAGTGGCAGGGCCAGTCCGGCACCGACCACGAAGCCGGCCACGACCCGGTACATGCTGCTGATGGTGTCGCGAATCAGTTCCCCTGATAACAACCACATCAGCCAGTTGCCGCCGGCATAGGCTTCGCCAGGTGCCAGGTATTCGAACCACTTGCGCACCACCGCCAGCGGAGACGGCAATACCAGTGGATTGACCCAGCCCATCGACGAAAACAGCTGCCAGATCAGGATCGCAGCGACGGGCACGATCAGTCCGGTGGACACGTCGCGCAAAATGAATTTAGCCATGGCGCTCTTTTGCTTTCTTGGTTACTTGACGTTCAGGCTTTTCTTGGCCGCGTCCAGCAGATCGGTCTTGACCCAGTCCTTGGCCACCGGTGGCTTGGCCATCTTGCCGGTACCGTACTTTGCCATCACGTCGGTGGTGGTCTGGATGTGCTCGGCCGTGATGTCGTACGAATACGGCGAATTACCGATCGCATCATTGAAATCTTCCTTGCTGATCTGGCCCTTGAAGATGGTCTGGGTCACGTATTTTTCAGCCGCGCCCTTGGTCTCGATGAAGGTCCGGGTCGCTTCGACGAAGCATTTCATGAATTTTTCCGCCAGCGGGCGCTGTTCCTTGTAGAACTTCTCGGTCATGACCAGCGTACGGATCGGCTCGCCGATCGGCGTGTCGTAGGGCTTCATCACTTCAACCCCGAAACCCTTGTTGATCGCCTGCGAGGATTGCGGCTCGGTCTGCATGATGGCGTCCAGGTTCTTGCCAAGCAGCGCCTGGTTCAGGTCGGGATAACCCAGATAGATGATCTGCACATCCTTGCCCGGCGCGTCAGCCGACGTCAGGCCGTTCTGTGCCAGTTCGGCAGCCAGCAAGACTTCCTGGATGCCGCCGCGGGTGACGCCGACCTTCTTGCCCTTCAAATCCTTGACCGACTTGATGCCGGCATCGGGACGCGCCACCAGCCGTGCGCCGCCCTTGGCAAACCCGGCCACGATATAGATCGGCGTGCCGTTGGCGCGGCCGGAAATCGCCGCTTCCGAAGCAGTGGCGCCGACGTCGAGCTCGCCGGCGATGATGCCCTGCATGACGTCGAGCCCCTTGGCGAAGGTCTTTTCGTCCACCTTGATGCCGCACTTCGGCGCGATTTCCTTGATGTAGGAGACGGCGCCGAAGTGCGCCAGTTTCAGGTTACCGAGCCGAACCACGTCTTCGGCATGGGCCGTGGCGGCGAGAGCGCACGCGCTGGACAAGGCCACGAGAATCAGATGGCCGAGAACGGTATGTTTCATGATTTTCTCCGAAAATTTATGGTGGGAAGCGCTCGAGGGCGTCCAGTCATCGCTGCCCTGCGGCCAACGTGGCAGCCATCGCAAACCATTGATTTATTTGAATCCCCGGCATTGTGCCCGTAAAAAAGAAGGCCTACCAGTACGGAAAGTCCTTATCGTAAATAATCAAGGCCGACGATGGCGACTGAAAAAACTGGCACCGTCACCTGCAGGAACGCGCATCCCGATCGGTTAAAATAACGCTTTGCCGCAGGCACGCCGACTGCCTCCGGCGCGCCCGACGCCACGCTGCCGTACCGATTTCCTGACTCTCCGATCCTCGCCCGGGTGCCACCCGCAGCGCCTCACTTTCCGAAACGACCGACTCCATGCTCGACAATCTGACCCAGCGACTTGCCAAAGTCGTCAAGACCATGCGCGGCGAAGCGCGCCTGACCGAAGCCAACACCGCCGAGATGCTGCGCGAAGTGCGCCTGGCGCTGCTCGAGGCCGACGTCGCCCTGCCGGCCGTGCGCGAATTCATCAACCGCGTCAAGGAAAAGGCGCAAGGCGTCGATGTGATCGGCTCCTTGACCCCTGGCCAGGCATTGGTCGGCGTGGTGCAGCGCGAACTGGCCGCGATCATGGGCGCCGACCTGGGCCCGGAAGCCTCGCAACTGAGTTTCGCCACCCAGCCGCCGGCGGTCATCCTGATGGCCGGCCTGCAAGGCGCCGGCAAGACCACCACCGTCGGCAAGCTGGCCAAATACCTGCGCGAACAGAAAAAGAAAAAGGTCCTGACCGTCTCGGCCGACGTCTACCGGCCCGCCGCGATCGGCCAGCTGGAAACCGTCACGAAGCAGGTCGGCGCCGACTTCTTTCCGTCGCTGCCGACCGACAAACCGGTCGACATCGTCCTGGCAGCGCTCGACTATGCGAAGAAGCACTATCACGACGTACTGATCGTCGACACCGCCGGCCGCCTGGGCATCGACGAAGCCATGATGGCCGAGATCGCTGCCCTGCATGCGGCATTGAAGCCGATCGAAACCCTGTTCGTGGTCGACGCCATGCTCGGTCAGGACGCCATCAACACTGCCAAGGCCTTCAACGACGCCCTGCCGCTGACCGGCATCGTGCTCACCAAGCTCGACGGCGACTCACGTGGCGGCGCCGCACTGTCGGTGCGTCACATCACCGGCAAGCCGATCAAGTTCGCCGGCGTGGCCGAGAAGCTCGACGGCCTGGAAGCCTTCGATCCACAGCGCATGGCCGACCGCATCCTGGGCATGGGCGACATCCTGGCCCTGGTCGAGGAAGCCCGCAAGGGTGTCGACGTCGCCGCGGCGCAGGACCTGGCGCAAAAGATCAAGGGCGGCGGCAGATTCGACCTGAACGACTTCAAGGCGCAGATCTCGCAGATGAAGAAAATGGGCGGCATGGCCAGCATGATGGACAAGCTGCCGGCACAGTTCCAGCAAGCCGCGGCCGGCGCCAACATGGGCATGGCCGACCAGCAGGTGCGGCGCATGGAGGGCATCATCAACTCGATGACGCCCGGCGAACGCAGCAAACCCGAACTGATCAAGGCTTCCCGCAAGCGCCGCATCGCCACCGGCGCCGGGGTCCAGGTGCAGGAAGTCAATCGCATGCTGGCGCAGTTCGACCAGATGCAATCGATGATGAAGAAGCTCAAAGGCGGCGGCCTGATGAAGATGATGCGCGGTATGAAGGGCATGATGCCGGGGATGTAATTCACCGGTCTTCATTCGGGAACCGCTCGATTTGAGCGGTTGTCCCAGGCGCTGCCGGCGCCGCCAGTGGGCAAGGCAATCGCCCTCTCCGCGGTCGACCGGAACCCTATGACGACACTCCCCGGACAGCGCCGACGGCATCGCGATCGACCCGACTTCCTGAAAATTCCGTTTTTCTCCTATGAGAATCGCTGTAGCGAGGCGTCGAGTTGATTGATGCAAATGATGCAAAAAACACTTGCGTCCCTGGGAAAACCACACCACTATTGTCGCTGCGTGATATGGCGCAATTTCCCAACACTCTCTGTGAAGGAGGCGTAACGATGGCAACAACCAAAAAGCCTGCAGCAGCCGTAAAAAAGCCCGCAGCAAAAAAACCGGCCGCAAAAGCAGCACCGGCTAAAAAAGCCGCACCGGCCAAAAAAGCCGTCGCTGCAAAACCAGCCGCAAAAAAAGTAGCAGCAAAAGCGCCAGCCAAGAAAGCCGCTCCGGCCAAGACCGCCGCTGCAGCCAAACCGGCAGCCAAGAAAGTCGCCGCAAAATCGACCACACCGCGCAAGCCGAACGCCGCCTTCATGAAAGCGATGACGCCATCAGCAGTGCTGGCCGCCGTCGTTGGAGCAGCACCGTTGCCACGCACGGAAGTGACGAAAAAAGTTTGGGAATACATCAAGAAGTTCAAGCTGCAAAATGAGCAGAACAAGCGCATGATCGATGCAGATGAAAAATTGAAAGCTGTCTTTGGCGGCAAGAAGCAAGTGTCGATGTTCGAAATGACGAAACTCATTTCCGACCACTTGAAATAATTCTTCCAACGTGCCAAACAAAAACGCCCGCGATTAGCGGGCGTTTTTGTATCTGCATTTTGCCTTCGCAGGCAGGACCGGTTCGGATTCCAGGTCAGGCTCCGGCCCAACCCCGATACCAGTGCGCGAACTTCCCCAGCCCCTGTTCGAGCGGCGTGCACGGCGCAAACCCGACCCAATCCTGCAGACGCGATGCATCGGCATAGGTCGCCGGCACATCGCCCGGCTGCATCGGCAGGAACTCGATCTTCGCCGTCACGCCGAGCACACGCTCGAGCATCTGGATGAAGTCCACCACCTTGACTGCCTGATGATTGCCGATGTTGAAGATCGCGTGTGGCGGTGCACCGTCGACCGAAGGCGTCGGCTTGAACAGCAGGCGCACCACGCCTTCGACGATGTCGTCCACATACGTGAAGTCGCGTTCGAGCTGGCCTTCGGCGAATACCGGAATGGTTTCACCGGCCAGCATCTTTTGCGTGAAGCTGAAGTACGCCATGTCCGGCCGGCCCCACGGTCCGTAGACGGTGAAGAAGCGCAGGCCGGTGGTCGGCATGCCGTACAGATGGCTCAATGAGTACGCCATCAATTCATTGGCCTTCTTGGTGGCGGCATATAGCGACACCGGCGCATCGGTGCGGTCGTTTTCCTGGAACGGCACCTTGGCATTCGCGCCGTAGACGCTGCTGCTGCTGGCGAACATCAGATGCTGCACGCCGTTGCGGTGACAGGCGTCGAGCACGTTGCCGAATCCGACCAGATTCGACTGGATGTATGCCGACGGATTCTGCAGCGAGTAGCGCACGCCCGCCTGCGCCGCCAGATGCACCACCAACGTTGGCTTGTGATCCTCGAACAGTTTGCGGATCTGTTCGGGGTCGGCGATCTCCACGTGCAGGCACGGCACCTTGCGCGGCGTGAGCAGTGCGGCGACCCGATCGGTCTTCAGTTTCGGCGTGTAATAACTGTTGAAATTGTCACAGCCGACCACGTCGTGTCCCATGTCGGCCAGGCGCGCGGCCACGAAACTGCCGATGAAACCGGCAGCGCCCGTGACCAGGATCTTTGCTGACCCAGCAATCATTGACGAACGCCTTTGCCGACGCGGCCGATCGCGTGATAGTCCAGACCGGCAGCGGCGACCAGGTCCGGATCGTAGAGATTGCGGCCATCGAAAACCACCTGCGCGCTCAACGCCTTCGACAGGCGTTCGAAATCCGGCGAGCGGAATTCCTTCCATTCTGTGACGATCGCCAGCGCATCGGCGCCCTCCACCGCGGCCCAGGCCGACGGCGCAATGGTCAAAAGATCGCGGCACCTTGCTTCGCCGTTTTCAAGCACCAGCATGCGCTTGGCTTCCTCGCCGGCCACCGGATCATAGGCGCGCACCTTGCAGTTGGCGGCCAGCAGTTGCTGGATCAGGACCAGGCTCGGCGCTTCGCGCATGTCGTCGGTATTGGGCTTGAAGGACAATCCCCACAAGGCGATGGTCTTGCCGCTTAGCGCTTCGACCCCGCCGAAGTGACGGGAAATCTTGGAAAACAGGATGTTTTTCTGAGCGTCGTTGACGCGCTCGATCGCATCCAGAATATGCAGGCTGCGGCCGTGGTCGACCGAGGTCTTCAGCAGCGCCTTGACGTCCTTCGGAAAACACGAGCCGCCGTAGCCCATGCCCGCGTACAGGAAATGCGGTCCGATGCGCGGGTCGGAACCGATACCGAGACGGATCGCATCGATGTCGGCGCCCAGCACTTCGGCCAGGTTGGCCAGTTCGTTCATGAAGCAGATGCGGGTGGCCAGCATCGCATTGGCGGCATACTTGGTCAGCTCGGCGCTGCGCACGTCCATGACGATGAGCTTGTCGTGGTTGCGCCCGAACGGCGCATACAACTGGCGCATCGCCTTGGTGGCGTTGGCGTCGTCGCTGCCCACGATGATGCGGTCCGGCCGCATGAAGTCGTCGATGGCCGCGCCTTCCTTCAGAAATTCCGGATTGCTGACGACCGAGAATTCGACCTTGATGCCGCGCTTGGCAATTTCATCGGCAATCGTCTTGCGCACGGCGTCGGCCGTACCGACCGGTACCGTCGATTTGTCGACCACGACCAACGGCTTGACAATCCGCTGGCCGATGCTTTTCGCCGCAGATAAAATGTGCCGCAGATCAGCGCTTCCATCCTCGTCCGGTGGCGTTCCGACCGCGATGAAGATCACATCCGCATGCGCCACCGCCACGTCGTAATCGGTACTGAACGTGATCCGGCCAGCCGCCGCATTGCGCGCGACGATGACATCCAGGCCCGGCTCATGGATCGGAATCTCGCCCTGGTTCAGGCGTTCGATCTTGCGCACGTCCACGTCCAGGCACAACACCGTGTTTCCGACATCGGCAAAGCAGGCGCCGGAGACCAGGCCGACATAGCCGGTACCAATAACTGTGATTTTCATAGAACGATCGAATCCTGTGAGTTGAAATGGCAAACCTGCAGCCAACGGAACGCGGGCGCTCCCGGGCGAAAGACGCAACGCTTCTCCGGATCATCCGGCTGGGGCAAACTGACGGCGAACCAGGGAGTGTTGCTGGGCAAACGCGCTATTTTAGTGAAATCCGATCAACATGTTACATTGAATAAATCAATAAACCGTCAGGATTTAACCATCCGACACATGATTTAACGAACGACTTCAACAGCTGTTGCTATCCTGGCAGCCTGATACGCCGCGCCACTATTCGCCTTCATGAAATTACTGACTTTCAGCACACTTTTCCCCAATACCCAGAAACAGAGTCACGGCATCTTCGTCCAGACCCGGCTGCGCTACCTGCTGGCCAGCGGCCAGGTCGAATCGAAGGTCGTGGCGCCAGTGCCCTGGTTTCCCTCGGACGATCCGCGCTTCGGCGACTATGCGCATTACAGCAAGGTGCCGGCGCGGGAGACCCGGTTCGGCATCGAGGTCACGCATCCGCGCTATCTGACCATTCCCAAGGTAGGCATGAGCGTGGCGCCGTTTTTGCTGGCAGCGGCGGTGAAACCGGCGATCGGACGGATCCTGGATGAAGGCTACCGCTTCGATGCGATCGATGCCCACTACTTTTATCCGGACGGGGTTGCCGCCATCATGTTGGGCCGTTACTTCAACAAGCCGGTGGTCATCACTGCACGCGGCACCGACATCAATCTGATTCCACAGCACCTGGTGCCGCGCAAGCTGATCCTGTGGGCCGCTAGCCGCGCCAGCGGCATGATCACGGTCTGCAATGCCCTCAAGGATGAAATGGTCGCACTCGGTGTCGATGCATCGCGCATCACGCCACTGCGCAATGGCGTCGACCTGCAGCTGTTCCAGCAGGGCGATCGGCAAGCCTTGCGCACGAAGCTAGGGCTCAACGATTTCACCCTGATGTCGGTCGGCCATCTAATCGAACGAAAAGGTCACCATATTCCGGTCGCCGCGCTGGCATCGCTGCCGAACGTGCGACTCCTGATTGCCGGCGATGGTCCCGAGCGCAAGAACCTGGAAGACCTGGCGCGGCGCAGCGGCGTGCTCGATCGCGTGACCTTCCTGGGCGCCCTGCCGCAAGCCACGCTGACCGAGTATTACGGCGCCGTCGATGCCCTGGTACTGGCCTCGAGCCGCGAAGGCTGGGCCAACGTCTTGCTGGAATCGATGGCGTGCGGCACGCCGGTCATCGCCAGCAATGTATGGGGAACGCCGGAAGTGGTCGCGGCACCGCAAGCCGGAGTCCTGATGCGCGAGCGCACGCCAGCAGGACTGGTGGAGGCAGTGGCAACGCTGCGCGCCGGCTATCCGTCGCATGACGAAACGCGGCGCTATGCCGAAAAGTTCAGTTGGGCGGATACGACGCAGGGTCAGATCGACCTGTTTCGCAAGGTAATCGGTTGAGTTCGACGAATTGAGTTCGATGAGTTGAGTTCGATCGATCGATCGAAAATCACGGGATGCGC
>JAYUWF010000448.1:0-8667 GCA_043753685.1 Herminiimonas sp. | reverse complement strand
GCGGGAACCCAAAATGGCCCTAAGGTGAGCTTTTGCGGGAACCTCGATTTTGGATGGTGAGCTGTTGCAGGAACCTCAACATAAGGTGAGCCTTTGCGGGAACCTTTATTTAATTCAATTGCCGAGTGGATTCGCATTTTGATGTCAATCACACAATGGTGAGCTTCTGCGGGAACCTTGGCAGCCGACGCATCGGCGGCCCGAAGTTGACCCATGGAATCGCCAGCGCGCACTTTTCGTTGTCAATGCCCTACCTATGGTGAGCTTCTGCGGGAACCTCGACGATCCCGATCGACCGCGGCGATCGCTATGGTGATTGTAATGTTTTCACCTTTGTAGGATGATGTACTGAAATGATCTCTGGTGGAACCAAAACGCAGGATGGCCGGCAAAAAGAAAACCACGAGTGCGAACCTGCCAGTGCCCGATTCGACGGAGCTGAAGGAATTTCGCAAGACGAACGAGGCGATCGGTCTGCGCGTCTCGGAGGGCCGTCTGTCGCTGCTGTCCCGCAAGCTCTTCAACGTCATGATGTACCACGCCCAGCAGCAGCGCGAACCAGGTGAAAATGCGCCGCTGTCGACCGAAGCGGCGAAAAAATACTTCTGGATTCCGCTGGCCGATGTCGCCCGCGACGCCGCTTACCACAGCAACGACACCGAAAAACTCAAGGTCCATCTCGAAGAGCTGCAGAACATTCGCGTGCACATGGAAGACGGCATCCAGTGGACCTCGCAGCGCCTGGTCTCGGCCGTCACCCTGGTCAATCCGGCCGGGCTGAAAAAGAAAGGTGGCCAACTCTGGTTCGGCTTTGCCTTCCCGCCGGAAGTCGCCGCGCTCGTCACCAGTCCGGGCTCCTCCTACACCAAGCTGGCGATTTATTATCAAACCATGCTCAGGAGCGGCACTAGCCTCGCGCTCTACGAAATCTGCCGGCGCTTCCTTACCAATCCCTCGAAGCTGACCTATCGACAGGACTGGGAATGGTGGTATGGCGCGATGTCGGGCAACCCGATCACGGAGGCCACGCCGCAGTACAAATACTTCAAGCGCGACGTGATCAAGCCGGCCATCGCCGAGATCAACATGACCACCGACATCAACATCGAATTGATCGAACATGCGGAAGGGCGCAAGGTCGTGGCGCTGCAGTTCAAGGTGCAGGCCACGCAGCAGGCTGCGCTCGCTTTCCCGGTGCCGCCGGTGATCGACAGCGCGATGCTGGCGCGGATCATGAAGCTGGGCGTGGCACAGGCCGATGCGGAAAATTATCTGCTCACTACCGACGACGCCACCCTCGAAGCGACCCTGACCCTGGTCGAAAAACGCGTCAGCAGCAGCGCCAAGACCAAGATCGATTCGCCGGCTGCCTACTTTCGACAGGCGCTGAAAAACGGCTACGCCAGCAACGAGTCGGTGGTCAACGAATCGGTGGTCAAGCGCGAGAAGGACATCGATACAGCGCTGGAGACACCCGACCAACTGCGCGAGCGCTATCTGAGCGCGCGCGCCAAGGAAGCCTATGCGCTGTTTCTGGAACTCGACGACGCCGAACAGCAGCACTGGCAGTCCGAATTCAAGCAGCATCGCAAGACCCATCGCGGCAGCGGCGCGGCCAACATGTCGTCGGCGCTGTTTCGCAACGAGTTCAGCCACTGGTTCGCGCAACAGCAGTGGAAGGAGCCGAGCGCCGACGACATCATCCGCTTTGCGATTTCGTATCCGAAAACGGCGGGCGGCGGCGAACTGGTGCAATAGGTCCGGCAATGGCGGCCGCGAATCGGTGATGGAGACGATCGGAATCGGTGCAGTCACAGGGCTTGCTGGTGCAGGCACTGTCGTGGAAGTGTGATGCAGGTCGCTTCGCCGGGTGTGACAGGACGAGGAAAGGGCGCAAGAGGACTGGCATGTACCTTGCGTTAAAAAAGCAAAGACGACGGGCCGCCGGCCTTGGAGTCAGTCAGTCATTCGTTTGAGAGCGGAGCGCCAATGCAGACCAACGATTCTCCCGGCACCAACGGTTCGGCACTCAACCCTGTGCTTGGCACGCTGCAGTTATGGGGCATCGCCGTTGGCCTGGTCATCTCCGGCGAATACTTTGGCTGGAGTTACGGCTGGGCTTCTGCCGGCACGCTCGGCTTCACGGTCACCGCGCTGTTCATCGCCGCCATGTATGCCAGCTTCATTTTCAGTTTCACGGAACTGACCACGTCGATTCCACATGCGGGCGGCCCGTTCGCCTACAGCCTGCGCGCCTTCGGGCCCACCGGCGGTTACCTGGCCGGTGCCGCCACGCTGATCGAATTCGTCTTTGCGCCACCGGCCATCGCGCTGGCCATCGGCGCCTACCTGAACGTCCAGTTTCCGGCGCTCGATGCGCGCCTGGCTGCGGTCGGCGCCTATCTCATCTTCATGACCCTCAATATCGTCGGCGTGCAGATCGCGGCGACGTTCGAGCTGTGTGTCACGCTCTTGGCGATCTTTGAACTGCTGGTGTTCATGGGCGTGGTGTCGCCCGGGTTTTCACTGGCGAATTTCACCAAGGGTGGCTGGTCGGGGCAGGACAATTTTTCGCTGGCGTCGATTCCCGGCATGTTCGCCGCGATACCGTTTGCGATCTGGTTCTTTCTCGCCATCGAGGGCGTGGCGATGGCGGCCGAAGAAGCCAGGGATCCGAAGCGCTCGATCCCGATCGCCTACATCACCGGCATCCTGACTCTGGTGGTGCTGGCCGTTGGCGTGATGCTGCTGGCCGGTGGCGCCGGCGACTGGACCAAGCTTTCGAACATCAACGATCCGCTGCCGCAGGCGATGAAACTGATCGTCGGCGAAAACAGTAACTGGTTGCACATGCTGGTCTGGCTCGGCCTGTTCGGACTGGTGGCGTCCTTCCACGGCATCATTCTCGGCTATTCACGGCAAATTTTTGCGCTGGCGCGCCAGGCCTACCTGCCCGCGTACTTCGCCCGTGTCCATCCGCGTTTCCAGACGCCGCATCGCGCGATCCTGGCCGGTGGCGTGATCGGCATTGCGGCAATCTACAGCGACGAATTGATCAAGATCGGTGGCCAGACGCTGACGGCCAATATCGTCACCATGTCGGTCTTTGGCGCGATCCTGATGTACATCCTCAGCATGCTGAGCCTCTTCAAGCTGCGTCGCGCTGAGCCGGACATGGTGCGGCCGTTTCGCGCGCCGTTCTACCCGGTGCTGCCATTGTTCGCACTGGTGGGCGCCTGTGTCTGCATGCTGACGATGATCTATTACAACCGGCTGATCTTCGTGATTTTTCTCGGCTTTCTGGCAGTGGGTTACGCTTACTTTTTGCTCACGGGCGGCCAACGCAGTGCCGCGATTGAAGCCGCCACGCTGCAGGCACAGCAGAGGGCGGCCTGAACAAGACTTGCAACACGATCGATGGCGTCGCAGCGTCGTCACCACCAGCGCCTTGATAAAAAAAACGCGGCACGCAGCGATGTCCGCAACGAATTTTCACCACTGGGGAGCACCAGCATGAGCCACACGAAAACACAACAACAACGCAGGCAATTTCTTGGTGGCGTGTTTGCCACGACGGCCGCCGGTGCCTTGGCGGCCATGCCCATGCTGAGTCATGCTGCTGCCGCCAAGGCCGCCGATGTCGGTCTGGAGCGCGCAAAATGGTCGCCGCGCAATCGCGAACTGGTCGCGACCATGATCGCAGAAAACGGCAGCCGTTCGTCCGATTATCGCGCCACAAAAAAACCTTATGCGGTCTTCGATTGGGACAACACCAGCATCATGAACGACACCGAAGAAGCGCTGCTGATGCATCAAATAAATACGCTGTCATTCAAGCTGACGCCGGCAGAATTTGCATCCGTCATTCGCCAGAACGTGCCGCCCGGCCCCTTCACTGCAGACTACAAGAACGCCGCCGGCGCGGTGGTCGATCTGGACGCCATCTGTACCGACCTCGACGCTGATTACAGTTTTTTGCATGCGAACTTCAAGGGGATGTCAGGCGCAAAGTCGCTTGAAGAAATCACGCCGACGCCGCAGTTCCAGGACTTCCGCGCCAAGCTGTACTACCTCTACGAAGCGGTCAACGATACCCATGGTGTGAATGTCGGTTATCCCTGGGTGATCTACTTCCTGGCGAACATGACGGTGACCGAATTGAAAGCCCTGACTGAAGCTTCCAACGATGCGGCGCTCGGCGCGGCGCTGGTCAAGACAAAGTACACCAGTCCGGCAGCGCTGGCGGGCAAGGCCGGCGTGGTCAGCATTTCGCATTTCCACGGCATCCGCTTGTGTACCGAAATTGCCGGATTGATGGATGCCTTCCGCGCCAACGGCATCGACGTGTATGTCAGCACCGCCTCGCTTGAAGACGTGGTCGGCGTATTCGCCAGCAATCCGAAATACGGCTTCAATGTCGCGCGCGAAAACGTCCTCGGCCTGCGCCTGGAGCGCGACGGTGAAGTCTTCAAGAACGCTTATCTGAAAAACTGGCCGCTCAACTGGGGTCCGGGAAAAACCGAAGTCATCAAGCGCGAACTGGTCGCCAGAAAAGGTTACGGACCGATCTTCGTGGCTGGTGACAGCGATGGCGACTACGACATGCTGCGCGACTTTCCGGACACGAAGCTGAGCGTGATCGTCAACCGCATGAAAAAAGGCAAGATCGGCGAACTGTCGAAGCTGGCCGCTGCCCAATTGCAGGCGCCGCAGCCGCGCTACTTGCTGCAGGGGCGGCAAGAGTCGACCGGCAATTGGCTGCCTGTGGAGTCGAGCATCAAGTATGGCAAGAACGAGTTGCTGCTGACCGCATGACCGCATGACCGCAAGACCCGCGGCCAAGGTCGGCATGACAGGAGTGGAGGCACGGTGACGATCGCGCCGTTCACCCCGGTTCGAGGATCGAGACGATGAGTACGCATCGCTATCAACATACCGTGGGCGGCGTCACGACCGGATTCGCGGATCTGAAGGCTTTGCTGGCCAAGGCGACGCCGGAGCGCTCCGGCGATCTGCTGGCCGGCGTCGGCGCGCGCAGTGCCGAAGAGCGGGTGCTGGCGCAAATGGCGCTGGCCGAGCTGCCGCTGACGACGTTTCTCTCTGACCTAGTGGTGCCGTACGAGGACGATGAAGTCACGCGTCTGATCATCGACGAGCACGATGCCGCGGCATTCGCGCCGCTCTCGACGCTGTCGGTCGGTGCTTTCCGCAATTGGCTCTTGAGCGACGCGGTCGGCACCGTCGAATTGACGGCAGCTGCGCCCGGCATCACGCCGGAGATGGCGGCGGCGGTCTCCAAACTGATGCGCAACCAGGACCTGATCCTGGTGGCAAAGAAATGCAGTGTCGTGACGGCCTTTCGCAATACGATTGGCTTGCCGGGGCGGTTGTCGACCCGGCTGCAACCGAATCATCCGACCGACGACGCCAGCGGCATCGCTGCCAGTCTGCTCGACGGCCTGCTGCATGGCAGCGGCGACGCCGTCATCGGCATCAATCCCGCCACCGACAATGTGGCGCAGGTCACGCGCCTGGTCGGTATGCTGGGCGAGATCATCGATCACTATGGCATCCCGACACAATCGTGCGTGTTGACGCATGTGACCAACACCATCGAAGCCATCAATCGCGGCGCGCCGATCGACCTGGTGTTCCAGTCCATCGCCGGCACCGAAGCGGCCAACCGCAGCTTCGGTATCGATCTGGCACTGCTGGGCGAGGCGCGCAGTGCGGCGCTGTCGCTCGGGCGCGGCAGCGTCGGCGACAACGTCATGTATTTCGAGACCGGGCAGGGCAGTGCGCTGTCGGCCAATGCCCATCACGGCATCGACCAGCAAACCTGCGAAGCACGTGCTTATGCGGTAGCGCGCAAATTCAAGCCGCTGCTGGTCAACACCGTGGTCGGCTTCATCGGTCCGGAATATCTGTACGATGGCCGCCAGATCATCCGCGCCGGCCTGGAAGACCATTTCTGCGCCAAGCTGCTGGGCCTGCCGATGGGCTGCGACGTCTGCTACACCAATCATGCGGAAGCGGATCAGAACGACATGGATGTCTTGCTGACGCTGCTTGGTGTGGCCGGCTGCAACTTCATCATGGGCATACCGGGCTCAGACGACATCATGCTGAATTATCAAACCACGTCCTTTCACGATGCGCTGTATGCCCGCCAGGTGCTCGGGCTGCGACCCGCACCCGAATTCGAGGCCTGGTTGCATGCCATGCAGATCGTCGATCCGCAATCGCCGGACACGTTGACGTGCGGCGTGCCGCCGACGTTTCGCCGGGCGTTGCAGCGGCTGGCATGACTTCCCTTCCACGCGGCGATTTGCCGGCTGACCGTTCGGTTGCCGAGACCTCGGTGGGAGGGGCAACATTGGTGCCGCTGGCGGACGATCCATGGCAGCAATTGCGCAAGTTCACCGATGCCCGCATCGCCCTGGGCCGGACCGGCGCCAGCCTGCCCACCGATGCACACCTGGCGTTCCAGCTGGCGCACGCACGCGCCCGCGACGCCGTGCATCTGCCGCTGGACGTACCGCTTCTGATGCAGGCGTTGCAGCAGGCATGCGGCGCCGCTGTCGTTGCTCGCAGCATGGTGCTCGACAGCGCAGCTGGCGACCGGCTGACGTATCTGCAGCGCCCGGACCTGGGGCGGCGCTTGAGCGAAGAATCTCGTAACAGCGTCGAGGATCATCGAGGTAGTGTCCCTGCGACCGGCTACGACCTCGCGTTGGTGATCGGCGACGGCCTGTCGGCGCACGCCGTGGCCGAACATGCAGCGCCCTTTGTCCACGCATTGCTGCAGCGGCTACAACCTGAAAACTGGTCGCTGGCGCCGCTGACCATCGTGCGCCAGGCACGGGTGGCGATCGGCGACGAAGTCGGCCAGCTGCTGGGCGCGAACATGGTGGTGATGCTGATTGGCGAGCGGCCCGGCTTGAGTTCACCCGACAGCATGGGCCTGTATCTGACCTGGATGCCGCAGGTCGGCTTGACCGACGCCAGCCGCAACTGCATTTCCAATATTCGGCCGGCCGGACTGGATATCGACAGTGCCGCCGCCAGGCTGCATTACTTGCTGAGCGAAGCGCGCCGACGGCAAATCTCGGGCGTGCAGCTGAAGGATGAAACCGACGCGCATGGCGCCGTACCCGGTTCGTCCATCTCGAGTTTCCTGTTGCCTGGGCCACGCGACTAAGCAAGATAATCGAGTCAGTCGTTCCGCAATACCGGGCTTGGCAGGTCGCCGTGGCGGTCGTTTTCAGCGTGTGGATTAGATGGACCGCGTGATAACATCTCCCGCCCGCACAGCAACCGGTGACATCAGCCGGCCCGCCACTTTTTATCCGGAGATCCGATGCCACCGACCGACCGCCATGTGACCTTGTTCCATTGCCCGAATACCCGCTCGACCGGCGCATTGATCCTGCTGGAGGAACTGCAGGCCGACTACGAATTACATGTGCTGAACATGAAGGCGGGCGAGCAGCGCGGCGCCGCATACCTCGCCATCAACCCGATGGGCAAGGTACCGGCGATACTGCACGGCGAAGCACTGGTGACCGAACAGGCAGCGGTCTATCTGTACCTGGCTGACCTGTACCCGGAAGCCGGGCTGGCGCCGGGCCTGACCGATCCTTTGCGCGGACCGTACTTGCGCTGGATGGTGTATTACGCCTCGTGCTTCGAGCCGGCGGTGATCGACCGGTCGCAAAAGCGCGAACCGGCGCCGGTCGGCATGAGCCCGTACGGCGACTTCGACACGATGTTCAAGACCGTGACCGATCAACTGGCGATCGGTCCCTACATGTTGGGTGAGCGATTCACGGCCCTCGACATCCTGTGGGGGAGTGCACTCGGCTGGATCACGCAATTCGGCCTGGTACCGACCACGCCCGACATCCAGCGCTATCTTGCACTGGTCAACCAGCGCCCCTCGATTGCCAAAGTGCGCGCCAGGGATGCGGAACTGGCGGCCGCGCAAGCCTGAGCGCTACGTCGCGCCCCGTGCTGCGCGCATCGCCTGCGACAGTACATTCGGGTCGCCGATGTGATTAGCCAGCAGCAAAATCAGGCGAGCGTTGACGGCCTGGCTGTCGGCGTCGCTGAGCCCCTCGTGCATGTCGATGAGCATCTGGTAGAAATCATCGGCGGCAGCGATGTTCGGCTCGAGCGTCAAGGCATTTGGCATGGTCGCTTCTTTCAGGGGTTACCGATGGCGCGGCGCCGCGCCGCGCGCACCGCGCTGACATCGAGTGTGCGCCAGCGGGCACAGACATGCTGGTCCGGGCGCAGCAGATAACAGGTGCCAGGCGCAGCATCGTAGCGGCGCGCCAGCGAGCCGCTGCGGTCCACCAGTTCCACCAGGCCGGCCACGATACCGGCGCCGCTGTTGGGCACCACTACCCGCAGATCGATGCCGTCCTTGGCAGTCACCAGTGCTTGCAGCGCGCGCAGCACCGAGGGCGGCAGCGGTTTGCCGTCGCTGAAATACAGCGCGGTGAAATTCGGTCCCAGATGACGCAGCAACCAGCTGTGCGATCCGGTCACCATTACCGGCGCATCGGTGCACGGTGCACCCGGCACCATCGCGCCCTTGAATGTATCGCGATCGACGGTGTTCAGCGGTGAGTCGGCATAGACGCTCGGCAATGACAGCCGCCC
>JAYUWF010000447.1:0-2833 GCA_043753685.1 Herminiimonas sp. | reverse complement strand
GGACGATGGGAGATTTCCATTGGAATGATCCGAGCTGGCATACAACGTTATTTTTCAACGAGCAGGCGAGACCCACGATGCTGTTAGTACGCGCCATTGCGCAACCCGATCTGGATGGCTTGATGGCCCTGGCGCGCCAGGTCGGCGACGGCATGACGACGTTGAAGGCTGATACCGGCATGCTGCAGCATCGCATCGATGTCGCCTGCGCCTCGTTTGCCGAAACCATCGCCCCCGAAGAACGTGACTATGTCTTCGTCATGGAAGACACGGCAAACCGGCAACTCGTGGGCGTGTGCGCCATCAAGAGCGCGGTCGGCATGCATGAGCCGTTCTATAACTACCGGATCGGCACACTGGTGCATTCGAGTACCGAGCTGGGTATTTTTTCGCGGATGGAAACGCTGTACCTGTCCAACGATCTGACCGGCAGCGCCGAGCTGTGCTCGCTGTTCCTGCATCCCGATTACCGTACCGGCAGCAATGGCAAATTGCTGTCGAAATGCCGCTTTCTGTTCATGGCGCAGTTTCCGCACCTGTTCGGCGACCGGCTGATCGCAGAGATGCGCGGTTTCCAGCGCGCGGACGGTACGTCGCCATTCTGGGAAAACCTCGGCCGGCATTTCTTCAAGATGGATTTCAAGCGCGCCGACGACCTCAGCAGCCTGGGCAAAAAATCCTTCATCGCGGAACTCATGCCGCGCCATCCTTTGTACGTTGCCTATTTGCCGGCCGAGGCGCAGGAGGTCATCGGCACAGTCCACGTCGATACCGCGCCGGCCCGCCATCTGCTGGAACAGGAAGGTTTGTTCTACGACGGCTATGTCGACATCTTCGACGCCGGACCGGTGTTGCAGGCGCGCGTGGCCGACCTGCGCGCCCTGCGCGACAGCGTGCTGCTGCTGGCCGCGCCTCGCATGCGTTCAGATGGCGCGAACATCGAGCCGCAAGGCGGCAGCCAGACCGTGATGGTGGCGACCACGGCGCTCGATGATTTCCGTGTCACGACTGCCGAGCTGGCCCCGGGCGCCCTGGACATCGGCTTGTCCGACGACGTACTCGGCCACCTGCACTGCGAAGCCGGCGACCGGTTGCGCGCCCTGGCCCTGCGCCCGAAAAAAAATGCTGTCCTCTGATCCTCGGCGCCAATCGTTTGGCATACCGAATAGCTCACATTTAACGGAGCCCGCATGCCTGTTTTCAAACCCTTGAATTCTGTCTTGCCTGCCTGGTGCCAGGCAGGGTGTCTTGCCATGTTGATCACGCTCGCGCCCGGCATCGGCAGCGCGCGTCCGCTGGAGGCGATCAAGGCCAGCGGCAAACTCGTGGTCGGCACCGAAGGCGCCTATCCGCCCTTCAATTTCTACGAGGGTGCGAAACTGACTGGTTTCGAAATCGAACTGGCGGAAGCCGTGGCGCGCAAGATGGGACTAGCCATCGAATGGAAGGCTTTGTCCTTCGACGCACTGCTGGCCGGCCTGAAGGCGGATCGCTGGGACATGGTGGTGGCGTCCTTCGGCATCACCGAGGAACGCGCGCGGGCCGTCACCTTCACCCAGCCGTATTACTGCAGTGGCGGCATCATCGTGGCGCGCGATCCGGCGATCCGCTCGGCTGCCAACCTGTCCGGCAAGACCGTTGCGGTACAAACCGGCACTACCTACATGAAAAGCGTAGCGCAAGTACCGGGCGTGAAGGAAGTGAAGAATTTTCCGCGTGACACCGATGCCCGTTCTGCCCTGGCGACCGGCCGGGTCGATGTATGGGTCAGCGACCGCTTCGCAGTCAAGGCGGCGCTCGACGCCACGCCCGGGTCCGGCCTGAAGACCGGCGACTTCCTGTTCATCGAAAAGATCGCGCCGGCGGTCCAGAAAGGCAATGCGTCGCTGGCCGCGGCAGTGGACAAGGCGCTGGCCGAACTGATGGCCGACGGAACCTACAAGACCCTGTCGGAAAAATATCTGAAGGAAGACGTGCGTTGCAAGTAGTCCGACTCGTCCGGAAAGTCCGAGCAGTCCATCCACTGGCTCGGTGTAAGGGCGGCCCTTGAAATCCGGCATCGACTTCCTGCCGGCGGCGTGGTCGCGCGAACGCCGCAGTGCGGTCACGATCGTGCTGGCGGTCGCCGTGCTGATCGGCTTCCTGTGGCTGATGGCGATTCCACTGAGCTGGATGCCGGAACCGATCGGCTCGAGCGCCGCGCAGTTCGCCGAGGGTGCGCGGGTGACGGTGGCGCTGACGCTGGTGTCCGGCGCGATCGGCCTGGTCCTTGGCGTGCTGGCGGCGATGGGCAAGCTGTCGCGCTTCGCACTGCCGCGCGCGGTCGCCGATTTCTACATCTGGGTCATTCGCGGCACGCCGCTGCTGGTACAGGTGCTGTTCGTGTTCCTGGCGCTACCGGTGCTGGCGCCGGGCCTGCAGCTCTCGGACTTCTATTCGGCAGTAGTGGCGCTGGCCTTCAACTCCGGTGCCTACAATGCCGAGGCGATTCGCGGCGGAATTCTCGCCGTGCCAAAGGGGCAATCGGATGCGGCCCGCTCATTGGGCCTGAGACCGCTGCAGGCCTTTCGCTACGTGGTGCTGCCGCAGAGCTTGCGCATTTCGCTGCCGCCGCTGGTCAACAACTTGGTCTCGCTGCTCAAGGATTCGAGCCTGGCGTATGTCATCGGCGTGGTCGAACTGTCGAACATCGGCAACCGGATCCAGGCCGCGACCTTCGAGCCGATTCCGGTGTTCGTCACGGTGGCGTTGATCTATCTGGTATTGACCACGGTGCTGACGCAAATCTCGGGCGCGATCGAGCGGCGGCTGGACGTCGGACGGCCCTGATGGG
>JAYUWF010000446.1:0-8696 GCA_043753685.1 Herminiimonas sp. | reverse complement strand
CTTTATCGAGGAAGTACCTTAACGCGATGGCGTCGCAGAGGATTGACTTTGCACAGCGCTTCAATGAGCACTGGGCACGCCGGCAGCCGCTGGTGCGTTCGGCGTTGCGCCGTGTCCCGGAATGGTGGTCGTGCCGCGCCAGCCGACCTGCAGATCGTGCTGACGGCCGTATCCATAACCATAGCCATATCGGCCCGGACGCAGCTGCAGGTCGTTGAACAAGACGCCGCGAGCGGACAAGCCGGCCTGGTGCATGCGCTTGACCGATTCCTGCAATTCGCTGCCGGTGGTGATGCCGGCGCGCGCCACCAGATAGATCGAACCGGCGTGAGCGCCGACGATCAGCGAATCCGAGACCGCCAGGGTCGGCGCCGCATCGATCACCACAAGGTCGTAGGCATGCGAGAGCGATGCGAGCAGGGGTCCGAGCTTGGGCGAGAGCAGCAACTCGGCCGGGTGACGCGGCACGGTGCCGGTCGAAATGAAATCCAGATGGTCGATCACGTTGCGGTGAATGATGTGTGCCAGCGTGCTCGACCCCTTCAGGTAGTCGGACAATCCCCCTTCGGCACTGACATCGAAATAATCGTGCAGCAGGCCATTGCGGAAATCCGAATCGATCAGCATCACCCGCTTGCCGGTCATCGCCACGACCGCTGCGAGGTTGACCGCAATGAAGGTCTTGCCGACACCCGGCATCGGTCCGCTGATCATGATGATGTTGTTGCGCGCCTCGGTCATCGAAAACTGCAAGGCCGTGCGGAACGTGCGCAGGCTTTCGATCGCCGAGTCGTTCGATGCGACATACGACAGCAACGACATCTTGCCGGAATGGTTCGGCCGGTCGTGTTGAATCTGCTTTTGTTTGCGACTGTGCGGAATCGTGGCGAAGACCGGCACCTGCAACAGGTTTTCGATCTGTTCCGGTTCGTCGATACCGCCATAAAACGCCTTGCGAATGAACACGGCCAGCATGCTGCCCAACAAGCCAGCCAGGGCCGCCAGGGTGACGATCTGGATCCGGTTGGGTGAAATCGGATGCTCCGGCATCATCGGCACGTCGACCAGCCTGACATTGCCGACCTTGCCGATCGTGATCAGACGCAGTTGCTGCGCCGTGTTCGACAACGCCGTGTAGAGATCGGTATTGACCTTGACTTCACGACTGAGGCGCTGCACTTCCTGCTCCAGCAACGGCAAGGTGCGGATATGGCTCGTGACGGAATTGATTTCGTTATTGATTTCACGGATCTGCGTGTCGATGGCAGCGACCGAAGGATGATTCGGCGTGAAGTGCGGCAGCAGTTCGGTGCGGCGCTGCTGCAGGGCGAGGCGCCGGGTTTTCGCAGCGGCCACTTGTTGCAGCGCGATCTTTTCTTCCTCGCTGAGGTCGACCGTACCATTGCGATTGCGGAACTGGCTGTAGCGGGCCTCGGCGCGCTCGAGTTGCTGTTTCAGGTCAGGCAATTGCTTGTCCAGGAAAGCCAGCGATTTCTGCGATTCCCCCAGCTTGCGCGCCAGATTCTGGGCAATGTACTGATGACCGATCTGGCGCAGCAGATCATGCACGGCGCGTGCGTCGCCGCCGCGCAGGGTAATGCTGATGACACCGGATTGCTTGCCGATTTCCGCGATGGTAATCGCCTTCTGCACTTCTTCGACCATCAACAGGCGCGGTCGCCGGCGTACGCCGAAGCGCGTCCCGGGCGCTGCATCGAGCCGGGCGACGGTCAGGCCGATACTGCCCTGCTCGCTCTCGATGGCCAGTCGCTCGCCGACGCGGCCGGTGGCGTCGATCCGATGCGCGCGCTGGACGATGCGGTAGGTACCGTCGCGGCCGGCGATGAGGTCAAAATCGACATCTTCGAGGGCCATCGGTACATCGAAACTGGGGACTGCCACCGGTTCTTCCGCGCGGCTCTTGCCATCGATACCCAGCAGCCGGCCGAGCGGCGTCTGCTTGCTGTGCTCGGCGAACCATTGCCCGATGACCGGCAGATATTGCGGATGAATCTGGATCGGCAGATGCAGGTCGTCGATGGCACGGGAAATCACCAGGCGCGAGCGCAGCAGTGCCATTTCGGATGGTGTCGTGGTCTTGACGTCGAACATCGTTGCCATCTCGCCCAGGATATTGTTGGATTCCTTCGAGCTCGGTTCCTCGACGTGAATCAGCATGCTGGCCTCGAATACAGGCCGGGCCGTGAGGGCATACAGGGCGCCGGCCAGGGTCATCAGGAGCGTGATCTTGAGGATCAGCCAGCGCTGGTCGAACAGCGTTGCGATATACCGCGCAAAGGTCGAATCGTCCTCGTCGTTGACGATGATCGGGACTGACGAGGGCAGTAGATGTTGCGTATTGATTGACATGCAGGACTCTGGTTAGCGGATTGCGCGAAAGGTGGCAGCCGACGACACCGCACCCGTGATGGCGCCTGGCAGGATCAGGTTGACCACACGGTTCCACGTTGCCAAGCCGGTGGCGTCGACGTAGACGACATCTTTCGGCTTGAGCTCGAAGTCTTCGGCCAGCGCCAGTTCGGTCGGCGAGCCGGCATTGAGGTGATACACCAGCGGTTGTGCATCACCGGCGTTGCGCACCACGTAGACCTGGCGGCCATCGCCAGTATTCGGATTGATGCCGCCGGCTTCGCCCAGGGCTTCATTCAGCGTCAGGCGGCCGTTGTGCATGGTCAGGGCGCGCGGCGCCGTGACTTCGCCGGAGACGAACACCTTGCTTTCGTCGCGCGAGGTCACCCGCACCACGTCACCGTTGATCAACATGATGCTGGCAGGATTGACGCCACTCTGGACCAGGTGCAGCAGGTTGACCGGATAGGACACGCCGTTGCGCACGATCACGAGGCGGCTCTGGTCTGCCGCCGGCAAGGCGCCGCCGGCCCGGTTGAGCGCCTCGACCAGCGTCATCGGTATATCGTTGATCGAAACCATCCCGGGCGTCTTGACTTCGCCGTCGATGTAGATGCGCTTGCTGCGATACGACTGCACCCGCAGGGTGACGTCGGGCCGGGTGATGTAGCGTGACAGTTTCTGCGACAGCTGGCGGCGTGCTTCGTCTTCGGTCAGGCCGGATACCTTGATCGCGCCGGCGTAAGGAAACTGCAGCTGTCCCTGGTGATCGACGACGAAACCGGCCGGCGTGGCCGGCGCACTGATGGATTGCATGCCCGCGCCCTCGAGCGTTTCGCCAGCACCGGCCATCGGATTCTGCGCGCCGGTCAGTTCGGGGTGGTCCCAGACCACGATCGACAGCACGTCGCCGCTGTCGATCGTATAGGGGCGGCTGGTCGACATCAGTGCGTTCAAATTGGCGGTGCTCTGTTTTTCACGTAGCAGCCGTTCTTCCTTCACCAGTTGCGGCGTGATCGGCTTGATGATCGGATTCTGGGTACTCACGGGCGTTGCGGGGATCTGGCTACGGTCGAAATGCATGCCCGGCGCCAGCGCATTGCAACCGCTGAGGGAGGCGGCCAGTGCGCTGGCCAGCAGCAGCACGGCCGGCGTGTGGGCGCGGCGCGGCGCGCCTGGGAGTGGCAGCGCGAACGGGCCTCGCGTTGCCAGAGCAGCCACGAGTCTGGCCTTCAAACTGGCCGCGTTACCGCTGGTGCCGCTGGTACCGCGGGTGGCGCCGCCGTTGCTGCGCGGCCAGGCGATTGATTGCATGATGGTCTTTCCGAGAAGGTTGATTCGTCTGCCAAAAATCGAACGCACAGGCAAAGTGATCAAAGGCAAAACGGATCGCGTGACGACTCCGCGCTTGCTCTCTGCCATGGCCCTGCGCTCCGACTGTGGCCTTGACTGTACGGCCACGGTTTCTCAATCGTTTTGACAATTCTCAGGTACCAAGGAGGCTTGATCCAAGAAACGTTGACCTACCTGCGCAAACAGATTTTTAGTGGAAAAGCTTGAAGCGGAATCACGAGCGCCTGCGTGCGCAGTGTGTGGCTGGGAACCAAAGGTGGATTGGGGATGGCGTTTGGAGCTGGGCGCTGCCGGCGATTGCGAGGCAGCTTTTGATATCGAAATGCTTGCGGCGAAAGCCGGAGAGCGGGAAGCTGCCACGTGCGGAGCGCAGGACGCCAGTTGAAACGGATTACAAGGCTGTTAATTTGCGCGCGCTGCTGCCGTGACCGTTTGCCGACGGGCATGCGGCATGCCGCGCGCCTTTTGCAACGTTGCCGGCGTCGTGGCGGTGGACGCATGATGCACTTCGGCGTCCATCGTTGCGCGCGGCCGGGTTGGCTTTATCTGGATTCGGCGGCCAGCTGCTGCGCGCGCGCATTGGCTTTGGCCCGTGCGGCATTGCGATGAGCCTTGGCGCGGATGCGTTTGTAGCGCGCGCTGGCGGCGGCCTTGGCAGCCTTTGCCTGCGGGTCCTGGTTGGTCGTTGCGGCGTCTTGCGGACCGGCCTTCAATTGCCCGGCGGTTGCTGCTTCG
The DNA here is from genome assembly GCA_043753685.1 of Herminiimonas sp. GTDB lineage: Bacteria > Pseudomonadota > Gammaproteobacteria > Burkholderiales > Burkholderiaceae_D > JANXSS01. The sequence continues at coordinate 4,238 of JAYUWF010000446.1, read as the reverse complement.
GCGACGCCACCGGCGGCCAGTGTCATTGCCAGTATCAAGGCAGACAAGATCTTCATTTCCCGTTTCTCCAGATGGCTAGGCGATGCTGACGACGAGCGCATGGCAAACATGCGCTGGAAAGCCGTTATCTTATCTGAGAGCACCAATCGCAACGGCGCGAAACCGTTGCTTCTTTAAAATTTTCAAGCCCGAGTCGCATGCGCGCCACAGTTGTGAAAAAATCCGACGGCAGGGCGACAAGCGGTCGGTTTGATCTGGGCCATGAACCCGCGCGGCGGCAACACCGGCGTGACGTTGCCGGTTACTGCAGGCGCGTGCCGTCCATGTACTGGTACTGCATCTCGCCTTCGATGGTTGGCGAAGAGCGTGGCAGGCGCGCCAGCAGGATCAGCCCCAGCAGCGAGGTAGTCAGGCCGATGCCGACCCAGACCCAGGTGTTACGGGCTTTCCAGGCCGACGCCAGCAGTCCGAGCCAGATCGCCAATACGATGTGCACGCCGATTAACCATCCGTATTCTCCGACCATGATTTCGCTCCCCGCCTTGGTTGAATGAATCGATCTTGCAACGACGACGATGGTTCGGGTGGGCCGTACACAAAAGTTTACAGATTGCAACAACACATCATTGCAACGAGAGTCAAGTGTGAAGTGGATTATTTTGCAACCAGCTCGATATCCATGTACGACGCCACATCGATCCCGCCGCGCTGACCCGGCAGGAACGCGGTGGCGCGGAACATGCGCGCCAGTGCCGCCACGAAGTCGGCATCGGCGTCGGCGGCAACCAGGGGCGTGACGCTGACGACGTTACCCCGACGGTCGATGTAGATCCGCAAGCGCACCGGAAGTCCGCTGGCGGTGTCGGTCCGCACGCTCGCGATATCTGGTTCGGAAACCGGAATCGGGCGTCGCTCCATTGCACTCGACGGCAGGTAGGACGCCAGTAAGTTGGAAGTTGTCGGGGCCGGCGCTGCCAGGGCCAGTTCCGCCATCAACGTCTCCGGTGGCGTCGGCGACGGCGCCTGCGGTTCGGCAAAAAAGGTGGCGCTAGTGATAGCCTGGCGTCGCGGCGCGTGCGCCAGCAGGCGGACCGGCACGGCTTGCGCCGCAACGCCGGCCGGATCGATGCTCGGCGGCGCCAGCGCGACGGCGACCATCGCCGCATGCACGCCGACGCTGCCGGTTGCCCACATCAGTTTTTCCAGCATTTTCAGGTCCATCCCTGTCGTGTTACAGGCGGCTGACGATCGCTGTTCGATCAGGCTTCAATCGGCGGTCGGCACTTCGCGCCAGTTCAATTTCTTGACCGTGCTGGAGGTGCTGCCCGGTCCTTCGATGTTGCTGACCGATAGCTGGTTATTACCCGCCAACAGCTTGATCTTGCCGTTCAGATTCGCAAATCCCAGATCCGTCACGACACCGGCCAGCTTGGTGGAAAACGCAATCTGGGTACCGACGCTGTCGGTCAGCACGCTTTGCCCGGTACCCAGATTGACACCGAAGATCCGGTTGGTACCGGACGGATTGCAAGCATCCCCGTTTGGAAGATTGGCAGCAAAGGCGACCACGCCGTAGTTCACGGTCGGATTCACGTTGACCCGCTCGGCGGCCCCGTTCGAGATGAGGCTGAAATCGTAGTACCAGCCGAGCGGGTTCGACGGCGCCGGGCCGATGCCGGTCAACAGGTTGGTGTTGGCGTTCATGTCGGCACGGTGAATCGGGAAGGTCTTGCTGCCCGGCAGAGTGGCCGCCGTATAAAAGCTGTCGATGGTGCCGTCGCCGATGGCGTAGAACGACTCGACCTGTGCGTTGGCGATGTCGCTATTGTCGAGCAGGCGGCCGGTACCGATCAGGACATAGCGTTTCTGGGTATTCGGCTGCACTTCGATCAGTGGCCGCGTGGTCACCGGTTGCGCGCCATTCGATGGATCGCGCAATTCCGCGATCAGGGTCGGTGCCGGATACAGACCGGTGGACCCGGTCAGATCGAGGCGCCACACGTTGCCGGCCAGGTCGCCGGCATAGATCGCGTCGGCGGTACCGTCCGAAATGTCAGGTGCATAACCGGATGCATAGGTCAGGCCAGCCTGGTTGGTCGGGCTGCCGTAGCCGGTCGAGATCTTTTCGATCAGGGCGCCGGTGGCCGGGTTGACGATGAAAAAATAGCCGATGCCGGTCAAATTGTTGTAGCCGGAAGTCAGGACCACGACCCAGCCGTATTTTTTCGTCTTGAAGACATTGGCGTCGCCGTATGAATACCCCATGTCGACATCGGTAAATTCCCACAACACCTTGCCGGCCACGTTCGATTCCGAACTCCAACTGGCCGGATCGGTGACGTCGAGCGCGTAATATCCCTTGCCGCCCTTGCCCAGGCCGCCGATCAGAACCGAGCGCCAGTTCGGTGTGGTGCTGGTCGAGCCGGCGGTCTTTGCCAGATCGATGTCGTACACCGCCGGTGTCTGGTCGACCAGGTTGTGGTGAACGAAGTTCGGCGCGCCGAGCGAGGCCAGGCCGACGGCCGGTCCGCTGACCAGGTCGCCATACACGAAACTCGGTATGTAGGCGAACAGTTCGGTGCCGCCTCCGGTGCCGGTGACGGAACCGTCGAATGCATGCATCATGCCGTCGTTGGCGCCGACATACACCACGGTCTTGCGGTTGGCATAGGTGGTGCGATAGGCAGTAAAGCCGACGTTCGCGCTTTCGGTCAGGATCGCCTCGGGCGGACCCACCGGCGCCACCTTCGAATTGACGATGTCGCCCAGAAGGTTGGTGCGGTTGCGGTACACGCCGCCGGTCTGCGACAGCTCCTTGGTGCGGTCGCCGCGCAGGTAGGCCAGATAGTTGGCGCTCGATTGCGACGCCAACGCTACCCCTGGAACTGCCGCGAAGGTCGCATAGTTGGTGCGCGCATTGAGCGAGCCGCCCGACAGGTTGCTGGTCTGGAATGGCAGACCGGCGCCGGTCAACGTGCAGCACGTGACGATCTTGCGCGAGCTCTGGGCATCGAGCACGGTCTTGGCATTCCAGACAGTGGTGTAGGTCGGATTGCCGAGCGTGTCGAACACCGAGGTGGTGCCGATCACATCGCCCGACCAGGCCGAGGCGTCGTACTTGGATTCGTAACTGGCGTTGCCGGTCGAATTGACCTTGGCCGAGGTCGCGGAGAAGGCAGTGGTCGCCTCCTGCAGCTGGCTGGCAATGCTGGCGAATGCCGTCTGCAGGCCGGCGACCATCTTGTCGGCAGCGCTGGCGTCGTAGTAATTGTCGGGCCGGCTGTCGGTGCTGTAGACGTCGGAATTGGTATGCCACATGTCGCTGGTCAGTGCAGTGGTACCGGTTCCGACCGTCAGCAGATTGGTGCCGTTGGTCGTGGCGTAAGGCTGGAAACCGAGCGGCACCTTGAAGCCGCCGTACTTGGTCGTGTAATAGAACTGGTTTTTCGTTTGATAGCCCGATTCGAGCACGTCGAGCCAGAACGTGCTGACGGTCTGGATGTTGGTCTTGGTGCCGTCTGGATTCTTGAAGTCGGACGGCCGCATGTCCTTGGTATGGGCATCGTAGGCCAGACCGGCGATGAAATAGCTGTTCTTGTTGCAGCACCAGGAAGGATGGGTGGTGCCGAGATTGGCGACTCCTTCGATCTTGCCGACCATGTCGGTTGCCGCACGCACGTCGATGCTGGTGTCGGCGGCGACTTCGGCGGGCATCGTCGGCTCCGGATAATCCGTGCGGATGGTGCTGCCCGGCAGGTTGGCATCTTGATGGGTGTTGGCGTCACCGATGCCCAAAATAAAATTCTTCTGGCAGGAATACAGGATCGGATCGGTCCAGGTGGAGACCACCGGAAAGCCGTCTTTTTGGGCCGTGGCGGTCGCGGCGGTGCTGCTGAGATTGGAATAGGCCGCGACGTTACCCTGGTTCTTGAAATAGCGGATCGCGCCGTAATACATTTCACTGATCGGATCGTAGGTCTTGTAGGTACCGGCAGCCTGGCCGAACTTATTCAGATAATTCATCACGCCGCTGTTGCTGACATTGCTGGCCGTGGCCAGTGCGGTATCGGGATTGACCAGGAACGTGCCGTCGGTCGACGACCATTCGGTCACGGTGTTGGCGGCATTGGGCTGGCCCGGCACCGGTTTCATCGGGCCGACGAACTTCATCGGCGCGCGCAGGACGCCACCGTCGCGGTCGATGCTGCCGTCGTTGAGATAGCCGAATGCACCATAGC
>JAYUWF010000445.1:0-8696 GCA_043753685.1 Herminiimonas sp. | reverse complement strand
GTGAAATTCGCCAGCCTCGGAAGCGGCAGCGACGGCAATGCGCTCCTGATTGCCGCTGCCTCCGGTAGCACCCGCACGTGCGTCATGCTCGATTGCGGTTTCGGCATTCGCGAAACCGAGCGGCGCCTGGCGCGCCTGAACATGCTGCCCGCCGACCTGGCCGGCATCATCGTCACCCACGAACACCAGGATCATGTCGGCGGCGTGTTCAAGTTCGCGCGCCGTCATGGAATCGCGGTGTGGCTCACGCACGGCACCCGCCAGGCAGTTGCCACTGACACCCATGGCGTGGCGCTGCACCTGTGCCGCGACGCCGAGTCGATTGCCATCGGTGACCTCGAAATCCTTCCCTATACCGTACCTCACGATGCACGCGAACCGGTGCAATACGTACTGGGCGACGGCGCGCGCCGGCTCGGCGTGCTGACCGACGCCGGTCATGCGACGGCGCACATGGTCGAGGTGCTGGGCGGCTGCGATGCACTCATGCTGGAATGTAATCACGATCGCCAGATGCTGGCTACCTCGGCCTATCCGCCTTCATTGAAGGTGCGCATCGGCGGCGCTTACGGCCACCTGTCGAATCAAACCTCCTCCGAAATCCTCGCCGCGCTCGATCGCAAGCGGCTCAAGACCGTCGTTGGCGCCCATCTGAGCAGTCAGAACAACACGCCGGCACTGGCGCGCCAGGCGCTGTGCAGCGTGGTCGATCCGCAGCACACGGCGATTGTCATCGCCTGTCAGCAAGAAGGATTCGATTGGGTCGAGATCGCCTGAGAGCGGGCCGCATCGATTTCTTGCATGACGCAGTCCAGCACCTGCGGGTCCGAGCCCAGCATGACGTGGCCGATGGCCTGGAATGCGATGTTCTTCGCGCCCGTCACCTGCGCCGATTCCTGCGGTGCGACGATGTTGTCGTGCCGGGAATAGATCGATACCAGGTGACTGCAACCATATTCGCTTTCGACTGTGGACAAGCGCGCCAGCCAGGGGTTGGCCTCGCCTTCGATGCCGCCATCGGCCCAGCGCATCTGGCGCGCGTTGATGCCGATGCCGAACTGTGCCAGGCCGGTGCCCCGGTGCGGCGTGCCCAGCGTGATCAGGCGGGCGATCCGGTCGCATCCATGCACGCGTTGATAGGCCCGCATCACCAGCCCGCCCATACTGTGCGCCACCACGATCACCCGCTCGTGGCCAGCCGCCTGGCTCAGCGCATCGATTGCCGCCGCCACTTGCGGTACATAGCTGTCGATGTCGGCCAGCAGCGGCTCCAGGTTGACCGCATGATGAGAAATGCGGTCCCGAACCAGTCGTCGGTGCAATGCACGCCAGTAACCGCTGTTGCAGCCGTAGCCATGCACCAGAAATACCGGCAGGCCGGCCGAGAGGATCATGGGCCGAGCGCCCAGCTGGCGAAACGGCATCGACCAGGAAGAGCTGACCATGGTGGCGCAAAACTCGCGCAGATACAGGCGCAGCCAGGCGCTGGCGGGGAGGGTGGCGGCGGGATCGAGTCGATCCGGAAAACGCCGCACCAGCCTGAAATTGTTGGCGGTAATCAGCGCGCGCACCATTATCACGAGCACGACGCCGAGTCCGGCCGCCATCCAGACCGACGAGGTCCATCCGGCCCATTGCAACGCCAGCGCGGTCAAAGCGCCAGCGAGCAATTGGAACAGCAACAGGGAGCGGGTCAGGTAGCGGATCATCGAGACGTCGATATGCGTCGACCGCGACAGCGCGGGGATTGCGCCTCAGGGCGCCAGGGCGGGCGTTTTCGGTACATCGATCAGCCGCGTGCCGGCCAGTCGGTCATGCAGGAATTGCCGGTCCGGATGCAGGCGCACCGTTGCCAACCACAGCAGCATTCCGAGCGCGATCAGGCCGATGCTCGGCCAGCCCTTCAGGCCGAAGAGCGAATCGATCGCCAGCGCCGGCAGGAACCAGAGCCAGGCCAGCAAATACCGCAGCGCGGCCGTGCGCAACGGTACGCGTTCAGGTCCGCCTGCATCGGACCACGCCACCAGTCGAAGGCGCCAAGTCTGCATCGCCAGCGTCTGGCCGCCACGGCACCAGAAAAACGTGAAATAGGCGCCCATCACCACGAATAGCCAGGCTTGCCGCGCATGGCGCAGCTTCAACGCATGCCGGCTCTCGGTCAACGTATCGAAGAACCAGCCGGAAATGAAGACTACGCCGAACAGCAGCAATGATTCATAGACCATGCAAGCAAGGCGGCGTTTGATGGAAGGCGTTGCAATGGTGATCACGGGCGCCCTTACTTCTCGGCAGGCGGTGTCGTCCCCGGTGCGGACGCGTGTGGAATGACGGCATTCGTGTCAGAAGCCAAGGAAGCCGGTTTGCCGAGCGTTTCGCTGGCGCCGGCGTGCGGGCGCACGGATTCCTGCAGGACCGGCTTGGGCGCCGATTTTAGCGTCGGCACGACCTTCGGTTTGCTTTGCGCTGGCGGCGGTGTGGCGACCTTGTTCTTGGCTGCTTCCGCGGCAAGCTTTTTCTTTTGCTCTTCAGGCAATTGCTGGTATCGTTCCCATTGCTCTGATTTTTGGTCGTTATTCAATTTCTTGGTGCGGGCATAACTTTCCCGTGCAACGCGTCGCTGGTCAGGCGTCAGCGACACCCAGGCGCGCATGCGTTCCTGGACACGTGCCTGTTCGTCCGGCTTCATCGAGACGAATTTCTTGACCATTGCCAGCCATTTGCTTTTATGAGAGGTATCGAGCTTGTCCCATTCCGATGCCAGCGGCGACAGAGCTTGCTGTTGCATGGTCGACAAGTCTTTCCATGCCGGGCCGGTGCTGCCTGGCTTGGCCGGGGTTTTCAGTGCGCCTGGCACAGCGGGGGCCGGAACGGCGACCGGCGGGCTGGCTGGAGTCGCCAATGCCTGGGCGACAGCCAGGCCCGTACCGGTACCGAGCATCACCAGCAGCAGAATCACAGGCACCGATCGTGACTTCAGCAGCGAATCCAGGCGTGAAATGCAGGCCGCCCGCAGAAGGCGGGCGGCGGGAACGTGCTCACCATCCTTGATCATTATTCCGCCCGCTTGGCCAGATAGGCATTGAATCCATGATCGAGATAGGCAGAAAGCGGCAGCTCGTCGGCCAGCACGGCGGCATCGATGTCGGCCAGTTCGCTGATGCGTTGCTGTTGAGCCGATTGGTACATGCCGACAAAGATTGCAGCGCCCAGCAACAGCGGTGCAGCGACACCCAAGCGGCCGATCCAGGACAGCGGTTGCCCGAAAAATGCGCCGGCATGGCCTGCGAGGACGCCTTGCGTTGCCAACGCCCGGGTCGGCGCATCTTTTTTCTTGCGTGAGAGAGCGATTTTTCGTGCAGCAGACAATCGGTCGACGGTCGCTGCCGGCAGCGCGTCGACGTTTTCGTTGAGGGCATGCCTTACCTTGTAGGCAAAGTTGATATCGCGGGCAGTCATGACTTGATTCATAGCGTAATTCCTTTGGCTCGTAGTGCATGGGCCAGGGCATGTGTCGCTCGAGAACAGTGTGTTTTCACGCTGCCCTCCGAACACCCCATCGCTGCAGCCGTTTCGGCCACATCCATATCCTGCCAGTAACGCATGAGAAACGCTTCCCGTTGACGCGTCGGGAGTTTTTGTACTTCTGAATCAATCGCTGCCAGGACCTGGTCCCGTTCCACCTTGTCGGCGCTCGATTCGGACGCCTGACTGCCCTCTTCGGCCTCGTACGTCTCCAGTATATCGAAATCTTCGCTTTCGTCCCGACTGCCTGCCAGATTGGAAAACAGGCTGACCCAGGTGTTGCGGACCTTTTCTCTTCGGAAGTAATCGTGAATGGTGTTCTGCAGGATGCGCTGGAACAGCATCGGCAGTTCCGCGGCCGGTTTGTCGCCGTACTTGTCGGCCAGCTTGATCATCGCATCCTGGACGATATCAAGTGCGGATTCGTCCTTGCGGACGGCGTAGACGGCTTGCTTGAAGGCGCGACGCTCAACGTTTTCGAGGAAGTCGGAGAGTTCTTTTTCAGTTGCCATGCGGTCCGGCGCGGTAAGTGCACGATTTTCAGGAAAGATAGGCCTTGGACGTCGTCAGGCTGGCGATGTTTGTCTCTTGAAACAGTGCGCATACTAACAAGATTGCACCTGCTTGTGCGCGGTTGTCACGGAAAATCGTTGATTTCAAACGGATTTCGGTTGAATTGACTTGACCGAAATGGTGCGACGCAGTACCGTATGTGTCCCTCCGTCACAGCGGGGGTACTCTATGGTTCGTTCGACCGCGGCGCAGAATGCCATTCATCGAACGGACGCGCTTTGACAATTTAAAGCTGTTTGCTCTGACCCGTGCCACAAGCGCGAGGAATCAGGTGTGATGCAACAGTGCTTCCGGCCGAACGAGTCGCGTTGAGCGCCACCTTGAACCGCATCTACGGCTGCGGCGACCAGATGACGTGACCGCACAAAAAGGGACGCCCTTCAGCTGTTGCATGCCCTGCTTTCGTCAGGAAAGAGCATCCGATCAATCTCCAATGGACCTTGAAAGGAACGCACCATGACCAGCACTACCAGTACCATCAGTTCGCCCAGCAATTCCAGCACTGCCAATAGTGGCACTAACGGTTCCACCGGCACGACCGAAATCACCGGCGCAGAAATTCTCGTGCGCTGTCTTGCAGAAGAAGGTGTGGAACACGTGTTCGGTTATCCGGGCGGCGCGGTCCTCTACATCTACGACGCAATTTTCAATCAAGACAAGTTTCAGCACATCCTGGTGCGCCACGAGCAGGCGGCGATTCATGCTGCCGACGCCTATTCGCGCAGCTCGAACAAGGTCGGCATCGCCCTGGTGACCTCCGGCCCGGGCGTGACCAATGCGGTCACCGGGTTGGCCACGGCGTACATGGACTCCATTCCGATGGTGGTCATTTCGGGGCAGGTACCGTCGCATGCAATTGGCCAGGACGCCTTCCAGGAATGTGACACGGTCGGCATCACGCGCCCTTGCGTGAAGCATAATTTCCTGGTCAAGGACGTCAAGGATCTGGCGCTCACGATCAAGAAAGCGTTTTACATCGCCACCACGGGCCGGCCAGGTCCGGTACTGGTCGATATTCCCAAAGACATCTCGATGCACAAGTGCGCCTACGCGTACCCGAAGGAAATCGAGATGCGCTCGTACAAGCCAGTCGACAAGGGCCACTCGGGCCAGATCCGCAAGGCGGTCCAATTGTTGCTGGCAGCCGAAAGGCCGATGATCTATACCGGCGGCGGCGTGATCCTGGCGAATGCTTCGCCGGAGCTGAACAAGCTGGTCGACAAGCTCGGTTTCCCGGTCACCAATACCCTGATGGGCCTGGGCGCCTACAAGTCGTCGAGCGACAAGTTCGTCGGCATGCCCGGCATGCACGGCACCTATGAAGCCAACATGGCGATGCAGAACTGCGACGTCCTGATTGCCATCGGTGCGCGCTTCGACGACCGCGTGATCGGCAACCCGAAGCATTTTTCTTCGGTGCCGCGCAAGATCATCCACATCGACATCGATCCATCGTCGATCTCGAAGCGAGTCAAGGTCGACATCCCGATCGTCGGCAACGTCAAGGATGTGCTGGTCGAACTGCTCAGCCAGCTCGATGCCGCCGAGAGCAAGCCGAATCCGGTCACGCTGTCAGCCTGGTGGAGGCAGATCAATGAATGGCGTGGCAAGGATTGCCTGAAGTATCCGGCTTCCGACACCGTCATCAAGCCGCAATCGGTGGTGCAGAAAGTCTGGGACATCACCAAGGGCGATGCCTTCATTACTTCCGACGTCGGCCAGCATCAGATGTGGGCGGCGCAGTACTACGGATTCGACAAGCCACGCCGCTGGATCAATTCCGGCGGCCTGGGCACCATGGGTGTCGGCCTGCCGTATGCGATGGGCGTGCAGCTGGCCAATCCCGGATCGACGGTTGCCTGCATCACCGGCGAAGCCTCGATCCAGATGTGCATTCAGGAGCTGGCGACCTGCAAGCAGTATCACCTGACACCGAAGATCATCCTGCTCAACAACCGCTTCCTCGGCATGGTGCGGCAGTGGCAGCAGATCGATTACGGTTCCCGCTATTCCGAGTCGTACATGGACTCGCTGCCAGACTTCTCGATGCTGGCCGAATCATTCGGACACGTCGGCATGAAGATCGAAGACCCGGCAGACGTCGACGGCGCCCTGCATGAAGCCTTCGGCATGAAGGACAAGCTGGTGTTCATGAACTTCATCACCGATCAGACCGAGAATGTCTGGCCGATGGTCAAGGCTGGCAAGGGCTTGACGGAAATGCTGCTCGGCTCGGAGGACCTTTGATCATGCGTCATATCGTCTCCGTATTGCTGGAAAATGAAGCAGGCGCACTGTCTCGCGTGGTCGGACTGTTCTCTGCGCGCGGCTACAACATCGAGACCCTGACCGTGGCGCCGACCGAAGATGCGACGCTGTCGCGCATGACGATCGTCACCAACGGGTCGGATGACGTGATCGAACAGATTACCAAGCATCTGAACCGGCTCATCGAGGTCGTGAAGGTCGTCGACCTGACCGAAGGCGCGCACATCGAACGCGAGCTCATGTTGATCAAGGTGCGGGCAGTTGGCAAGGAACGCGAAGAAATGAAGCGCACCGCGGATATTTTCCGCGGCCGCATCATCGACGTGACCGAAAAGACTTACACGATCGAGCTGACGGGCAACCAGACGAAGCTGGACGCCTTCATCGATTCGATCGATCGCGCCTCGATTCTTGAAACCGTCCGTACCGGCGGCTCGGGCATCGGCCGCGGTGAACGGATACTGAAGGTGTAATCCGCACTGCCCGCAGTATCCGCATCAACCGCAGCAACGCACGGTTCCAGATACAAAAAAACATACCAATAATTCACCAGGCTAGGAAAATCATGAAAGTTTTTTACGACAAGGACTGCGACCTCTCCCTCATCAAGGGCAAGAACGTCGCCATCATCGGTTACGGCTCCCAGGGCCATGCGCATGCACAGAACCTGAACGATTCCGGCTGCAAGGTCACGGTCGGATTGCGCCGCGGCGGCGCATCGTGGGACAAGGTCAAGAACGCCGGCCTGAACGTCGCCGAAGTCAATGAAGCCGTCAAGGCTGCCGATGTCATCATGATCCTGCTGCCGGATGAAAACATCGCCCAGGTCTACGCCGAGAACGTCGCGCCGCACGCGAAGCAGGGCGCAGTCCTGGCCTTTGCCCACGGCTTCAACGTGCATTACGGTCAGGTCGTGCCACGCGCCGACCTCGACGTGATCATGATTGCGCCCAAGGCGCCGGGTCACACCGTGCGCTCGACCTATGCGCAGGGTGGCGGCGTGCCGCACCTGATCGCGATTTACCAGGACAAGTCCGGCATGGCACGTGACATCGCACTGTCGTATGCGATGGCCAACGGCGGCGGTCGCGCCGGCATCATCGAAACCAACTTCCGTGAAGAGACCGAGACCGACTTGTTCGGCGAGCAGGCAGTCCTGTGCGGCGGTGCAGTCGAACTGATCAAGGCAGGTTTCGAGACCCTGACCGAAGCCGGGTATGCGCCGGAAATGGCGTATTTCGAATGTCTGCACGAATTGAAGCTGATCGTCGACCTGATCTATGAAGGCGGTATCGCCAACATGAATTATTCGATCTCGAACAACGCGGAATACGGCGAGTACGTCACCGGTCCACGGATCGTGACCGAAGACACCAAGAACGCAATGCGCCAGTGCCTGAAGGATATCCAGACCGGCGAATACGCCAAGAGCTTCATTCTTGAAAACAAGGCCGGCGCGCCGACCCTGATTTCGCGCCGCCGCCTGACCGCGGAACACCAGATCGAGGAAGTCGGCGCCAAGCTGCGCGCGATGATGCCTTGGATTGCGAAGAACAAGCTGGTCGACCAGACCAAGAACTGAGGTCTTCAACCACGGTAATCCGTGGTTCGCTTGACGCCAGATCGGGCCGAGCGAAGCCGATGGAGTCACCGGAGTCACATCGAGCGGCGCGCAAGCGCCGTTTTTTTTGTCCGGCCAATGGCGCGCATGAGTACGCCGGAGCGCCATCGGTCCGCACCACAGGTACACTACATGCAAACTTTTTCTATGAGGTATTCCATGAAGCTTCCGTGGCGCAAATTCCTGCAGCGGTTTTCACCGGCGCTGCTGGCCATGCTCGGCTCTGCCGCCGTCGCGCAATCGACGCTGCCTACCAGCGGCACGCTGGTGGTGGTTCCAGCCTATGGCGAAGTACGCCAGGCGAACGATCAGGCGCGACTGACGATGAGCATCGAGGAGCAGGACAAGGACAAGTCGGTCGCGGCCTCACGCGTGAATCTGAAGATGAAGCAGGGCGTCGAGATCCTCAAGCGCGAAGACCCGCAAGCGATCCTGACGACGCGCGGCTATTACACTTATCCGGTGTACCCGGACGAGCCGCCGCCAAAGGGAATGCGGCTGCGGCAACCGGTGGGCTGGCGCATCGGTCAGTATGTCGACCTGAGCACCACCAATCTGGCCACACTGCCGAAGACTGTCGCCGCCGCGCAAAAAATCCTGTCGCTTTCCGCCGTCAATTTCGGCCTGTCCAATGCCGCCAGCAAGCGCCTCGATGACCGGCGCATCGTCGCCACCTGGCAAAACCTCGGCGAACGCTTGAACTCGATTGCCG
>JAYUWF010000444.1:0-8703 GCA_043753685.1 Herminiimonas sp. | reverse complement strand
ATGTCGGCAAACACCATGGTTTCGATCGCTGTGACGCCTTCGACCTTGGCGATCCGGTCCGTGATCAGGCTTTGCAATTGCGCCAGGCTGCTCGCCATGGCCAGCAGCATGATCGACGGATCCCCCATGAAGGTACTCAGGTTGCCGACACCGTCGATGCCGGCCAGATCGGCGGCGACGCTGCTGATGGCGCGTCCGGCCACATTCACGTCGACGCTGGCCAGGACGTGATAACCGGCGGCCCTGAAATCGCGCTGCGCCAGAATTTTCATGACGCGGTTGCTGTCGAGGGCGCGCATGCGGGCCGAAACATTGGCTTCGCTCAGCGACAGCGTCTCGGCCAGTGATCGGTTGGTGGCACGCGGACTTTGCCGCAATTGCGCCAGGATCGCGCGGTCCGCGTCGTCGAGCGCATAGCGGCGTTCGGTGGGTTTGTTCGGCGTTTCGATGGTCAATATCCTCGGATGATGGAGGCCGGCGCGCCCCAGGCAAAAGCCGAGCGACTCGCCATCGTCACATTTCGTGCAATGGCAAGCCGCTCGGCTTTCGAGTCAATCGGAGTGCACCTTAAAAATTGTCCCTGCCGGCCCACTTCGGGCCGGCAGGGACAATCGATCAAGGTTTGGTGACGTCGAACACCTGGTTCACCGGCGACGGCCCGAACGATGCGTACGGTGTCACGGCAGCGGCATTGACGCCCGCCTTGCTCCAGTCGCAGACGCCGTTTGGAAAAATCGCAGCGAGCCGGGTCTTGTCGGCGGCGCTCAGGGCAGTCTTGTAATCGGCAGCGGCGATCGGTTTCAGCTGGCACTTCAGATTGTCGGCGGCGACCGGGCCGCCGGCTTCGATCCGGGTCGCGGTCCATGACGGCCAGAGCGTATTGCACTGGGAGTTGGGTGCGCTGTTCAAGGTCTGGGTCTCGGCGATGAATTGCGGCGTCAGCGATTTGGAAAAGCAACCGTCCACGGCATCGGCCGGCTTGTTCTTGATGACCTTGTCGCGTTGGGCCAGCACCGAGACGTCGCCTTTGTAGGCTTCCATCCATTTGATGAAGGTCGCCCAGCTCTGGGTGGCCGCCGCCGCGGTAACGGCGCTACCGATCGGTGTGGTCGCGCCGAACAGTTCGGTAATTGCCGGACCACCGCGCCACATCACGTGATTGCGGGTGTCGCCATTGGCTTTCAACATGCGCTCGCGCACAGCGAAATGGAACCACTGGTAGTGGTAGAACTGGTCGTCGTCGTAGATGCCGGTGATGTCGAAGACCGGAATCGATGCCAGGCCGCCAGCGCCACTCAACTGCAGTCCGCTCTGGTAGGCGCGCTTGATGGCGCCGGCGTCGCCGACCGTGCGGGCAGCGGTGTAATTGCCGTCCTGATCGTAGCCGCCCGCCTTTTCATTCAGGTCGAGGAACTGGGCCGCAGTGATCGTGCCGTTGTTGAAGGCATTCAGTCCATACTGGACGCCGATGTTGTCGAACGGTCGCAGCGCAAAGCCGGTCGCCGGATTGACGCCATAAATGTTTTTCGATACATCGAAGACTGTCGGCCGGGCGCCGGTCGGATTGGTCGCCGGGTTGTAGCGCAGCGCCACGGGCACTACGGCATTCCAGACAGCCGATACATAACCGCCCAGCAGCGGGCTGGCCGGAATCGGGTCGACACGCCCCGGTACCGGATCGGTGCGACCGGACTGCAATGCCATGTCGTAGAAGGCGCGGGCATTTTTATGACCGGAGACGGCCACCATCTGGTCGTCGGTGAAGGCAGATCCGTTGCTGGTTTTCAGATATTTGCTCAGCAGCTTGGCGTCCAGCGAAGTCATCGAGATCGACAACGCATCCGGAAAGGTGCAGCTGATGCTGATGCCGTCGAAGAGGCCCGGATAGGCATCGGCCACCTGCAGGCTGGTGTAGGCGCCGCCGGAACAACCGGTACTGACCGTGTAGGTCGGCACGCCGTAGGTCTTGATGAAACGTTCCTTGCCCATCATCGTTGCTTCGCCGGCCAGGGTGGCGTTGCAGCTGTTGGTCGGGTGATTGAGCGAATTGATGAAGACGGCGTAACCCTCGCCCAGGCGCGTCAGGTTGTCGCCCGTCAGCGGATTGACGCCCATGGCGCCACCCTGGACATACCAGCCGCCGGCGCAACCGGAACCGTGATTGGCGATCAGGCGCTTGTTCCAGCCTTTTGGCGGCGCCGAGGGTGTCGGTGTGGCGTCCTTGGTCGGATCATGCAGGATCGCATTCTGGTAGATGCCGCGATCCATGGTGCCGGTTTCCACCCGCACCACGAACGGCACGACTGCGCCCAGCGTGGTGGTGGTGGTGGCAACGTCGGCTGGCAAGGCAGTCGTGTTCGGCATCGATTTCAGGGCGCCGCCGGCGGTCGACCGATAGACGTAATTGATCTTGGTCGGTGCCGAGCAATTCGCATCGAGGGCGACACCGAGCTTGGTGCCGTCGGGTAGCGTGAAGGACTCGGTCTGGCAGATATACGGTGTCAGGAACGGCCCGGACAATATCGGGCCGGTAATCGGGTAATTGGTCATCTCGATCGAGCTCGAGCCGCTGCCCACGCTCACCGTCAGCGTGTTGGCGCCGACCTTCATGCCGTTGACCACGCCGATCATGTGACCGGGCGCCGCCCCTTCGCTTTTGAAAGCGGCCGAGACATCGACCCCGTTGACCGCCGCATTGAGCGCCGGCGTGGCGCTGCCGACGGCCGTCACCGGCATCGTGACATCCACCAGGGCGCTGCCGCCGGTGACGAATTCCGGCTTCGACGACAACAGCTTGATCGACGGATTGGCCAGCTGCGCATTACCGCTGCTGCTGCCGCCGCAACCGGCAAAGCTCAGCGCGACCACGCTGCCGATCGCACCGGCGAGCGCGTGCTTTTTGAAGGTTTGAGGGGTCATGGGGTGTCTCCGTTGAAGGTGTGAACTGACGATCGGATGAGTTGATCGCGTACAATTTTTTAATTGGAATACGCACTATACGCCTGAATGTTTAGAAATAGACGGATCTGCGATGGATCCGGAATTTACCGTACGCAGCCTGAAGGCAACATGAGGAATAACACTTACGCCGGAAACATAAGTCGCTGCGACAAGTCACGGCGGCGCGCCCGTGGGCCGGGTTCAGATGGGTCGGGCGGCGCCCGCCTGCGCGGCGAGCATCAAGCGCGGCACTTCGGCGGCCAACTCGCGCGCCAGATAACTGAGCGGGCCGAATTTTTCAGCCAGCGCTTCGCCGGCCCGGGCATGCGGGGCCACGCCCGAGACCGCTGCCCGTTCCAGCGAGGCGCGGCGCGCCGCGACCCTCGAGGCAACCGTGTGCGAAGTTGCCACCGTCAGCTTACCGATGCCCGTGCGCAGGGCCGCGATCGCCGCCAGCATGATTGCGCCCGGCATTTACGACAAACAGCCGACCAATAAAATCCGGCCGCGATCCGACATTCGTGTCAGACAACGGGTGGCAATTGCTCGGTCAACGCGGCGGCGGAGGTGCTCCTGGCGCATCCGGCGTTGTGACGATCGGAATGCCGCGATCCAGGTGCTGTTCGACCAACGGATCGAAATGGTCGCCGTGCAGATGCGACAGCACCACCAGGTCAATCGGCGGCAACTGATCCAGCGCCAGGGCCGGTTCGCTCAGGCGTTCCGAACCGAGGCCGTAGCCCAGCGGCGCGCGCTCACCCTTGTGCAGGAAATTCGGGTCGGTCAGGATGGTGAAGCCGGCGTGCCGGATCAAGACCGTGGCGGTGCCGATGAACTGTACCGAACTGGCCGCGACGCCGGCGGGCGGTGAATGTGCTCCGGCCCCGGTCGCCGGCGGCGCGGTTGGCAGGATCAGGGTATCGGCCGCGCACGCGGTGCCGGCCGTGGCGCCCGGATGGACGCCGCGCGCGGCCGGCACGCCGCCGGGGACTGTCTGCGCCATGGTCGCGGCGGCCAGCACCAGCAGCATCAGCACAAACAGCATGCGCTCCAGGCGTCGCCGTTGCATGGCGATGGATGCCAGCGCACGCGCCAGGCGCTCGCGTTCGATGCCCTCGCTGCCGCGCTGGCGGGGGGCGCCGTAGGGACGGCGGCCGGGCCGGTACCGGCAACGGTTTCCGGTGCGTTTGTCTGCATCCGCGCCCACCTGCGTTGCGATCTGCGTTGCGATCGGCATTGCAAGCTGCGGTGCAGGATGCTCGCCGGGAGCCGCGCTGCGCGTGTCGTCGCTCAGGGCTGACACGACGCGGCGGCCTGGGAAGTGACCAGTCCGATGCCGCTGGTAGGGCTCGTGTGCCCGATGACATGCAGGTCGAGAAGTTCGAGAGAAGGTGTCATCGCGTTCCTTGCAACGATAAAAGGAGGAAAGCACGGGTCCGTAGACGCTAGAGGCATTTTGTCGGCGATGGTGCGCTGGGCAGTGCTGCGGCAGATCAAAGACATCGCGCAAACGAGCACGGCACGAACCTCGAACAGATGTGCTGACGAAGCTTTTCTTTTAGAGAACAATGCCCTGATATCAATTCGTCCATTCCTACAGTCAAATGCGACGCCCTCTGATAAACCTGATTCGACACTGCTACTAACCTTGCATCACGGCGCGCATGGTGCCGCCAGAGACAGCATGGAGCAGCCTCGACAAGCGAGCGCAGCGCTGCGCCGGCAACCAAGGAGAATGTGACATGACCACCAAGACGACTGCAAAGCACACCGAAAAATCCGCCAGCGGCAGCGCCGGCCCCGACGCGATCAAGCTGCTCACCGACGACCACAAGGAAGTCAAGAAAATGTTCGCCGAGTTCAAGAAAATGGCCGACTCCGACGACCTCGATGCCAAGCAAGCGCTGGTCGCGCAGATCTGCGCCGACCTGACCGTCCATGCCGCGGTCGAAGAAGAAATTTTTTATCCGGCTACCCGCGCCGCGATCGAGGATGGCGACCTGCTCGATGAAGCTGAAGTCGAACACGCCAGCGCCAAGGACCTGATCGCGCAGCTCAAGGCAATGTCGCCATCGGATGATCTGTACGATGCCAAGGTGACCGTGCTGGGCGAATACATCGACCATCACGTCAAGGAAGAAGAAGGCGAGATGTTCCCAAAGGCGAAAAAAGCCAAGCTCGACCTGGAGCAGCTCGGGCAGGAAATGCGTGCGCGCAAGGAAGAACTGAAGGCAGCCCTGCCTGAACTCGAGGAACTGATGGCCAACCCGAGCAAGGGCGGCGGAGAAAATGCCTCCAAAGCGATGCGTCATTGAACTTGGTTTTTCCCGGCGCCGCGGCGGTATGGCTCGCCGCGAACGCCGGCAATGACAAGTCTGGAGCCGGCACGTGGACAATGCCGGCTGATGGCGTTGCCGCCGTTCCTGAACACCGTATCAAGATTCGGAAAAGTTGAACCAACACATGCAAACGATTGATCTGCATTACCCCGATACCGACACTTTCAGCGCCGACCCGGTGCCGCGTGTTCCAGGCGCTCGCGCTTTATATTTTGCGTTGCTCGATGCCGATGGCGATGGCCCCGCGTCCGGCACTGCCCACTCCCGCGAAACCGGCGATACTTTCGACACCCCCTCCATTGCCTTTCTCGAGCAAGGACTGCGGGCAAGCAGGCAACTGCCGTGCGACCTGCCCGAACGCCTGTCCGGACTCGAAGCCTGGATGGCACAGCATACCGACGGCGTGCTGGCCGACTATCAGCATTACTTGGCGCAGAGGAAGGCAGGTGCGCCGCGCCAGTACTTCGCGACCAGGTCGCATGCCCTGCATTTCCTGACCGCCGTGGCGCCGACGAAGACGGTCGACGGTTCCTGGCTGTATGGATTGCTGTCGCATTGGCAGGACGACCGCTTCGCAACCCTGATCCGCATCTACCTCGACGAACTCGGCGGCGGCGTACCGGAACAGAATCACGTGCTGCTCTACAAGCGCTTGTTGCTGGCCAATGGATGCGAGCGCTGGGAACACCTCGACGACCATCATTTCATGCAGGGTGCGTTGCAACTGGCACTGGCGCACAACGCCGAGCGCTTTTTGCCGGAACTCATCGGTTTCAACCTCGGCTATGAGCAGTTGCCGCTACACCTGTTGATCACCGCGTACGAACTCAACGAGCTGGGCATCGACCCGACCTATTTCGGCTTGCATGTGACGGTCGACAATGCCGATACCGGGCACGCGCGGCAGGCGCTGCAAGGCCTGCGCGACAGCCTGCCCGTGCTAGGCGACCGCCAGGCATTCTATCGCCGGGTGGTCGACGGCTATCGTCTCAACGATTTGGGCGCGGGCACCAATTCGGTGATTGCGGGTTTTAATCTGGAAGCCGAACTGATCGAGGTACTGACACGCAAGAGCGCGGCCGGCAAGCAGGCGCATGCCGATTACTGCCGCATCGGCGGGCGCACCGTCAACGACTGGTTGAGCGAACCGGCCAACCTGCCGGGCTTCGTCGAGGCATTGCAGCGCAGCGGCTGGATCAAGCGCGGCGAACCCGCGCAAAACAGCCGCTTCTGGAAATTGATCGACGGCGAACGCGCCGACATGTTCGGCATTTTCAGCGCCTACGAACAACAGGTTTTGCGCGACTGGATCGAAAGCGGCGCGCCGGCGCTTGCCTCGGCTACTTCCACTGCCGCTGCCGCTGCACCAGCCGCGCCGGCGCGCACCCTGAGCTTCAAGGCACGCCAAAAGCTGCTGGAAAACCTGGAACGCAAACGCCCGGCCGGCGGACCTGCTGCCAGCGATGGCCGCCAAGCCGTGGCGGCGCAAGGCGAACGACGCGCCATGCCGCGCCAATTGAGCAATCAGGGCGACCACCATTCCGATCCAGGCGACGCGGGCGATGCTGGCGACGACTTCAATGCCGAATTGCGCGAACTGACGGTGCGCCTGGCCCATGCGACGAGCAAATCCCAGGCCATGCAATTTCTCGCGTCCCTGATGGCGCCATCGCGGCACCACACCCACGTCGGCTTGCATGCGACGCGAATTTTTGCGCGCATGTTCGGCGCCAGCCGCTGAACATGCCCACGCAGGGAGCGCTGGTCGAACCGGCGCTTGGGCGTTGCTTTGGAAGTGCTTCGGAAATGCTCAGGCCGGCGCGTTGGCGCCAACGCGGCGCGGCAGGCGCACCGTGAAGACGGTGCCCTGTTCAGCGCTGGAGGCAGCCTGGATGGTGCCGCCATGGGCAACCGTGATTTCACGCGCGATGAAAAGGCCCAGGCCCATGCTGGTGGTCTGGCGCCCGCGCTGTTCATCCGAGATCGGCAGCTGGACCAGGGGATTGAAAATCGATTCGAGCGACGCGGCGGGAATGAGCGGGCCGCGGTTGGCAATGCATACCGTCACGGCCTGGACGTCGCCGTGCACCGTCACACGCACCGGAGATGCGCGGTCGCAATACTGCACCGCGTTGTTGAGCAGATTGGAGAACACTTGATGCAGGCGGGCCGTGTCGAAGCGGTCGACCAGGTTGCCGCTGGTGTCGAAGGCAAAGGTGCAGTTCGGATGCGCAGCGCGCGCGGCGTCGAGCGCAACCTGGCAGATATCGCCCATGTTGGCAACCTGCAGGGCGATGGGCATCTTGCCGCCGAGCTGGGAGCGCGTAAATTCCAGCAAATCGTTGACCATCGTGACCATGCTGGCGGTGCTGCGCTTGACCCGCATGCCGACCTCGGCGGTGCGTTCGTTGCCCACGCCCGGCCGGGTCAGGAAGTCGCCGGCCATCGACATGGCTGTGAGCGGGCTGCGTAGATCGTGCCCGAGCATGGCCAGAAACGTGTCGCGGGTGCGCGCGGCCTGCTGCGAGTAGGTGACGGCTGACTCGGCCAGGGCCTGATCGATCGCTTCGTTGAAGCGCAGGATTTCGTGGCCCTTGACGGCATCGAATTCGCGGATCGTGGGCAGCCACAGGCGCAGAACGCTCGCGCGCAGGGCGCGGTATTCCGCGGTCAGCTGGACCAGCGTAAAACCATTGATTTCACGCAGCGTGCCGTGGGTCGAGGCCGCGCTGCTGGCGGCTTCTCCCGAATGCCCATTGCCCTGCGACTTGTCGAACTGTTCCTCGTTGCTCTGGTCGGTATCGATGTCGGCGGCAATCGCCTGCAGGATCGGCTTGGCATGGTCGAGCAGGGCCAGATGCGACATCTCGTCGGCGGCCGGCCCGAGCGTGCTGGCGAACGCTTCCCATTCCTTCAGAATCGGCTCGAGGTTTTCGAGGATGAAGCGCGACAGTTTCATGGCAATCCTGTGACAAACGGCAGTCGGTCGGCGCCATGGATGCATGGCGTCGTACTAAGTACCCACCCAAAATAAATTGTGAATGTCTGCGGCCCTGATGGGCGCGCTGCTGCGTTGGTCTCCCCTTGCAGTGCTCGCGCTGCGGCGGGTCCAGAAGGCGCATCAGCTTGCAAGCTGATGCCGTTCCGCAGGCGTAGGGCATGCCCTACGAAGTCCCTGCTTCACCGCCTTGCATCGCATCCCATCAGGACCACATCCATTTCCCAATTTATCCTGGGCGGGTACTTAGCAACATGGTCGCATACTATGTTGTTCAAGGATAATAACCTGCCGTTCCAAAACATGAATTACCAATAATGAAGAACACGCATCGAGTATTGGTTAATTTGTCCCGATGCGGATCGGCCGTGCGATCCGTCGCGTGCCATGCCGGACCACCGGTGCGGCAGTCTGTGCGACCATGTC
>JAYUWF010000443.1:0-8723 GCA_043753685.1 Herminiimonas sp. | reverse complement strand
AGGTGCCGCAGCAGGTGCCACTGGCTCAGGCGCTGCCATGACCGGCGCAGGCGTTGGTGCAGCTGCCGGAGCAGGAGCCGGCTCTGGCTCCTGCTCTGGCTCCGGCTCGGCAGCGGCGACCGGCGCCGGCTCGGCAAACACCGGCGGCGACACCGAAACGTTCAGTGTGACGGCGGCTGGCGCAGGGGCTGGCGACGCGACTTCGAGCGCTGATTGCGGCGCAGGTGCGGACTCCACTGGTGCGACCTGAGCGCTGGTCAAGGCTTCGGCGTGCGGTGCCGCAGCCGCTTCGGGCTCGGGCGAGCGATCGTGGATTCGCGCCACTTCTTGCGGAATCAACGGCGCCGCCATGGCATTGCTCAATGCCGACGGTGTCGTCGATACGCGCGAAACGACGGGTTCCGCTGCGTCGTCCGGTGTCGAAACCGGCTCGGCGAACGGCATTGGAATCAGGCTCGGACGAACTTCCGGCACATGCGCCGCGGCATCGAGCGCAGCCGAATCGACGGCTTCGCTTTCCGCAACCGCGGACTCTTCGCCTTCGGCGCTGCCTTCCATCGCTTCGCCACCTTCGCGTTCGCGGCGATTGCGGTTACGGCCACCACGACGGCGACGACGACGACGCTGTTCTTCGGTCTGGGCGGCTTCGCCTTCGGCGCCATCGCCGGCATTCAAGCCGTCTTCTGCCAGCTCAGGATCGCCGGTTGGCGTCGACACCGGCGCGCCGGCGTGCGACACACCTTCGATCGCCGCTATGCCGGTCAGGGCGACGACCGGCAAGCCTGCCAGCGCCACGGTTTCCTGCAATGATTCTTCCCGATCGGACTTGACCGCGCCATCCTTGCGGTCCTCGCGCGGTGGACGCGGGGTGCGCTCGCGGCGGGCCTCGGCAGGCTCACGCGGCTCCCTTGGCTCCCTTGGTTCACGCGGCTCGCGTGCTTCCTTCGGCTCGCGTACCTCACGTGCCTCTTTCTGCTCACGTGGCTCGCGTGGCTCCCGTGGCGGGCGCGGCGGACGGGCCTGAACTGCATCGACTGCAACCGCGGCAGTCACGTTGCTTTTGGCGCCGTCTTCACGCGAAGTGGCAGTAGCGCCTTCACGATCTTCACGATCGCGACCGCCACGACCACCACGGCTGCGGCCACGCGGACCACGGGTGGTGCGGTCGCCACGCTCGGTCTTTTGCGCCGCACGTTCTGCAACCACCGGTGTCACGACAACGGCTGCCGGTGCGACCGCCGGTTTTTTGGTGAAGAAGCTCAGCACTTTCGAAAAGAATCCCTCTTCGGCCGGCGCCATCACGACCGGAGCGACAAGCACCGGGACCGGTGCAGCCGGCGTGCGGTCGACGATCGGTGCCGGCTGGTCCGGGGTGATGCCCTTGACCATGGCTTCCTGGCGCGGCTTGGCTTCTTCTTTCTGGCGCTTGCTGTAGCTGATGTCGGTCTCGGCTTCTTCCGCCATCATGTAGCTGGCCTGTACGTCTTCGAGACGTGCATCGTCATGCTTGATGCGCTCGAGTTTGTAGTGCGGTGTTTCAAGGTGCTTGTTCGGGATCATGATGATGCCGACCCGATGACGGGTTTCGATCTTCAGGATCTCGCCACGCTTTTCATTCAACAGGAATGCAGCGACGTCGACCGGCGCCTGGATGTGGATGGCAGCCGAGTTTTCCTTCATCGCTTCTTCCTGAATGATCCGCAGCACTTGCAGGGCGGACGATTCGGTGTCGCGGATGTGGCCGGTGCCGTTGCAGCGCGGGCACGTCACATGACTGCCTTCGGACAGCGATGGCCGCAGACGCTGGCGCGACAATTCCATCAGGCCGAAGCGCGAAATCTTGCCCATCTGGACTCGGGCGCGATCGTAATGCAGCGCATCCTTGAGACGCGTTTCGACTTCACGCTGGTTCTTGGCGACTTCCATGTCGATGAAGTCAATCACGATCAGGCCACCCAGGTCGCGCAGGCGCAACTGGCGCGCGACTTCTTCGGCCGCTTCGCAATTGGTGTTGAAGGCAGTGGTTTCGATGTCGCTGCCGCGGGTGGCGCGCGCCGAGTTGACGTCGACCGATACCAGGGCTTCGGTGTGATCGATCACGATCGCGCCGCCGGATGGCAAGGGTACGGTGCGCGAATACGCGGTTTCGATCTGATGCTCGATCTGGAAGCGCGAAAACAGCGGCACGTCGTCGCGGTAGCGCTTGACCCGGTGCACCATGTCCGGCATCACGTGGCTCATGAACTGTTGCGCCTGTTCGTAGATGTCGTCGGTGTCGATCAGGATTTCGCCGATATCCGGCTGGAAGTAGTCGCGAATCGCGCGGATCACCAGCGACGACTCCTGATAGATCAGGAATGCGCCCGATGCCGACGAGCCTGCGCCTTCGATGGCACGCCAGAGCTGCATCAGGTAATTCAGATCCCACTGCAGTTCATCGACGTTGCGGCCGATGCCGGCGGTGCGGGCGATGACCGACATGCCGGTGGGCAGGTCGAGTTTGTCCATGGTTTCGCGCAGTTCCTGGCGGTCCTCGCCTTCAACCCGGCGCGAGACGCCGCCACCGCGTGGATTGTTGGGCATCAGGACCAGATAGCGGCCGGCCAGCGAGACGAACGAGGTCAGGGCGGCACCCTTGTTGCCACGTTCTTCCTTCTCGACCTGGACCATGATTTCCTGGCCTTCGCGCAGCGCATCCTTGATCGATGCGGTGCGCACATCGACGCCGTCCTTGAAATAGGTGCGGGCGACTTCCTTAAACGGCAGGAAGCCGTGACGCTCTTCGCCGTAACTGACGAAGCAGGCTTCCAGTGACGGTTCGATGCGGGTGATGACACCCTTGTAGATGTTGGACTTGCGCTGCTCGCGTCCGGTGGTTTCGATATCGATGTCGATCAACTTCTGACCGTCGACAATCGCCACGCGCAATTCTTCTTGCTGCGTTGCGTTAAACAACATTCGTTTCATTTTGGTAGACTCCGCGGCCCGCAGGCCATCTTCAATGCCAAGCCGGAGTGGCGCGACGATCGACCGCGACGGGACGCGCGCCCCTCGGACATCGACACGTTGCGCGGGCAGCAGTGGCCGTTGGCCAGTGGTGCAATCTGCGTTGACGGTCGGAGCCACGAGCGCGGATCCGGTTGCGGCGATGGTCGATCCACCGCCAGTTCAACAAAAGTACAGGGATGTACGCGAGGGCGAGATGCCTGGGGAGGGAATTGCCTTGGCGGGCGGATCCGATGCAACAGCGTCGAACCTGCCACGGGGCGCGGATGCGATCGAACACGGGCCGAGTGCGCGCCGGATTTGCGGTACACGGATCGAACCACTCGCGCGTACTGCAAAACGGGTGACCATCTTTGTCGAAGCGAGCCACCCTGGGCCTCGCGCCGAATCGGCAATCAGGTCCTACCACATCAACCGGCGAGCTGCGAAATAATGCCAGCTTGCCAGACTTATCCTTACGTTCCAGAGCGTCTTGTCCACCAACCCTGCGCGCTGCCCGATGACATCAACGGTGCGACCTTGACGCGCGCAAAGATGGTGCGTACACATCTTTTCCATCCAATTTGCAATTTGGCGAGGCTGATGGAGACGCCCCTGTGTAGAATGTGTTTTTTATTCTTACACCAGCCGTGGTTTTGTAACCACTGCGAAACAATTATATATTCAAAATGAAGGACTTAGCGAGATTTTCTGGCAAAGTGGCTCAAACCTTGGCGCCCTCGTTGTCGATACCGGTCCCGCTCCCCGTCTCACTGCCTGTTCCCCTTCAAGTCCAGCTCCTCACGATTTCCGATGAAGAAGCCGGCCAGCGCATCGATAATTATTTGTTGCGTATCTGCAAAGGCGTTCCCAAAAGTCATATCTACCGGGTCTTGAGATCGGGTGAAGTCCGGGTCAACAAGGGCCGCATCGATCAGACCTATCGCCTCATCGAAGGCGACATCGTGCGGGTACCACCGGTGCGGATGGCAGAAAAAGTACCGTCGACCGCGCCCGGCGCCGAATTCACGATTCTGTTCGAAGATGCCCATCTGCTGATCATCGACAAGCCGGCCGGCGTTGCCGTGCATGGCGGTTCGGGCGTCAGCTACGGCGTCATCGAGCAGTTGCGAGCGGCACGTCCGGACGCAAAGTTCCTGGAACTGGTGCACCGGCTCGACCGCGATACATCCGGCATCCTGCTGCTTGCAAAAAAACGCTCGGCCCTCACCAACCTGCATGAACAGATGCGCGACGGTCTGACCGACAAGCGCTACCTGGTGCTGGTGCACGGCGATTGGCAAAACGCCCGGCAGCATGTGAAGCTGCCACTGCACAAGTACACGGCAGCCGACGGCGAGCGTCGGGTGCGGGTCCAGGCCGACGGCCTGGCATCGCACACGGTCTTCAGCCTGATCCGGCGTTACGGGCCGTTCGCATTGCTGGAAGCCGAATTGAAGACCGGCCGTACCCATCAGATTCGGGTGCATCTCGCCTCGAGCGGCTTTGCTATTGCCGGCGACGACAAATACGGCGACTTCGCCCAGAATCGCGCCTTGCAAAAAGCCGACGGAGGCCGGATTGCCTTCAAGCGCATGTTCCTGCATGCGCATCAGATCAGCTTCACGCATCCCGACAGTGGCGCCTTGATGACACTCAATGCACCGTTACCGGGCGAATGCGAACGGTTTCTGAAAAGCCTGTCGGCAACATCTGCCGCGTGAGACACTCTCGTCTGCAGCGCAACCGCGTTGCCATCGGATTCGAAGTCGAGCCGGATGGCGTTCGGTCTCTCAGGTACCCACAACCTGCGCGCCCAGCCGCTTGCGCAACCGATTTGCATTGAATCAAACATTAGCGGAGTGCGCCAACGCTACGCCTGCCCGGCGACCGGGCGGCAAGCAGGCGACCTCCAGGAACAGCACAGAATCGAAGGAGTCGGCAGACAATCTGCCGCGACACATGGCGAGAAAGCAATTTGACCTGATCGTTTTTGATTGGGATGGCACGTTAATGGACAGTACCTCGACCATCGTCAAATGTATCCAGGCGGCGGCACGTGATCTCGGATTGCCGATCCCGAACCGCAAGGCGGCGTCCTACGTCATCGGATTGGGTTTGCAGGATGCGATGCAGGCTGCGATTCCTGACCTTGATCCGGTCCACTATCCACGCATGGTGGAGCGGTATCGTTATCATTATCTCGGCAAGGATCACGAACTGACCCTGTTCGACGGTGTGCGCGAAATGCTGGCCGAACTGTCGCAGCAAGGGTATTTCCTTGCAGTTGCAACCGGCAAGAGCCGGGTAGGCCTGAACCGCGCCCTGCATGCGGCAAAACTGCTGTCGGCATTCGATGCCACCCGCTGCGCCGACGAAACGTTCTCCAAACCGCATCCCGCGATGCTGCAGGAACTGACGCGCGAACTGGGCCAGGACATGAAACGCACCCTGATGATCGGCGACACCACACACGACCTGCAAATGGCGATCAATGCCGGTGCCGGTGGCGTGGCGGTGCAATACGGCGCCCATCCGGTGAACGAGTTGAGCGCATTGAATCCGCTTTTTTCGGCGGGATCGGTGGCCGAATTGCACGCCTGGCTGCTGGAACATGCCTGAAGCTCGCTGCCATGACTGAGATCGCAATTTGTCCGTCGACCGCCGTGCTGGAAGGCGGCAAGGGGATCCGGTTTCCCGTGACCGCCTTCGGCGCCGATGCAACCGGGTTCGTGGTGCGATTTCAGGGAATCGCGCATGCCTACCTGAACCGTTGCGCGCATGTGCCGATCGAGCTCGATTGGGCCGAAGGCGAGTTCTTCGAATCCAGCGGCTTGTACCTGATGTGTGCCACGCATGGTGCGATCTATTTGCCCGAGTCGGGCCGCTGCGCCGGCGGGCCTTGCCGGGGTGGGAAGTTGCACAAGATCGCCATCGAAGAAAAGGATGGCCAGATATTTTGGCAACCCGATGAGTACGCAAGGCCGGCGCGCGCGTAAGATGCGAACCGAAACCATTTTTTCCTGTTGCATACACTTGAAGTGACGAGCCAGACTGATGAATGAAATCGATCCAACCGCGCAGCAACCCGGCCCCTCACAACCTTACTCCTCCAGAAAAGACGGCTGGGAGCGTGAGCTGCTCGAAAAGCTTGCCTTTGCATCGTTGAAAGAGCAGCGCGCCCGCCGGCGCTGGGGTGTATTTTTCAAGCTGGCGACCCTGGCGGTGGTCTGCGTGGCGATCTGGCTGGCGGTTGACTATGGCAATTCAGCCACCGAAACCGTCGGTGCGCATACCGCCCTGATCGAAATCGACGGCACCATCGAATCCGGTGGTGGCAGCGGCGCGGCCGATTCCGTGATTCCGGCGCTCAACCGCGCCTACGCCGACACCGATTCGGTCGGCGTGATCCTGCGCATCAACAGTCCCGGCGGCAGCCCGGTTCAGGCCGGCATGATCAACGATGAAATGCAACGGTTGCGCAAGGCGTTCCCGCAGAAACCGCTGTATGTGGTGGTCGATGAGATGTGCGCCTCTGGCGGGTATTACATTGCTGCCGGCGCCGACAAGATCTTCGTCAACAAGGCCAGTATCGTCGGTTCGATCGGCGTGTTGATGGACGGTTTTGGCTTTACCGGACTGATGGACAAGGTCGGCGTCGAGCGCCGCTTGCTCACCGCCGGCGAAAACAAGGGTTTCCTCGATCCGTTCAGCCCGCAAACGGTCAAGCAAAAGGAATACGCCCAGGTCATGCTCAATGAAATCCACCAGCAATTCATTTCCGTGGTGCGTAAGGGGCGCGGTACGCGATTGAAGGAAACACCGGATACGTTCTCAGGTCTGTTCTGGAGCGGCGCGCAAGCGGTGGAGCTTGGACTGGCGGACGGCTTCGGCACCGTCAACAGCGTGGCGCGGCTGGAGTTGAAGGCTGAAGACATCGTCGACTATACCCAGCACGAAGGCTTGTCGGAGCGGGTTTTGAAAAAATTCGGCGCGGCGGTAGGCGCCGGTGCATTGAAATCGATGAGCCTTGGTGCAAAGCCGGCATTGAAATAACAATGCTGGCGTAACATTGCTTGCGGCGGCTTGAAATACGCATGGAAAATATTGCGATGCGCTTGATTTTTCCTTGCAACTTCAAAATATCGAACTATAGTTATTTCAATAATGTTCAAAGTTTGACTGCTTTGAATGGCAGGATTCGTAGAGCATGGGTTGTTCGTGTTCATGAGCCAGGCGTGCATCGTTGATGCCGCATTGAGGGGTTTGCACCTCTCGTCCAAATGCCCCGAGCGGGGCATGCAAAACGGCGACTTTGGTCGCCGTTTTGCGTTGAAGCGGGTGTTAATAAGCAGTTGGCCAAAACTGTTTCAAATCAAAAAGTTGCAACCGTAATTGTGCGGCGTATCAAAACAATTAGCAGCAGCTTACTGTCGGAGAGTTAGCGTTACAGAAATGTAACGAAAAATAGGGGCTGGAATTCTAAGGCTAAGCTCTACCTCGAAACGAGTGCTCGACACTTGGCGACGCTGTGCAATTATTAACTCTTTGGCGATTACTAAGTTCGGTAATCATCATCATCGGAGGCCGCCTTACATTCTCCGACTATCCGCCAAGATAGCGTTCAGCTCGCCTTGGTCAATAGGCTTTACAAAATAATGGTCGAATCCGGCGCTAAGTGCGCCCCGACGATCGTATTGCTGGCCGTATCCAGTGATAGCAACCATTAACGCGTTTTGCCCAGCGGGCATTCCTCGGAGCCGTCGGGCCAGTTCGGTTCCGTCCATCTCTGGCAAACCGATGTCTAGTAGGTAGGCGTCGTAATGCTTATGCATCGCGCACTCCAATGCCTCTCGCGGGTGATGCACGGCAGTAACATCATGGCCCATAGTTTCCAACAGCATGCATAGCATTGTTGCTGCATCCTGATTGTCATCAACGACCAAGATGCGTTGAGGGTTGTCCGCCGTCTGCAGGTCTTGACCATAAATTTTATCGACAGACTCGATGCCTTGACTAGGAAGTGACGGCAGGCATATCGTAAATCGGCTTCCGTCGCCCGGGCCGTTACTTTCGACTTCAACGCGCCCACCGTGGAGTTCGACCAGGCTTTTCACTAATGCTAGTCCGAGACCTAAACCACCTTGGGCCCGGTCAGCGCTTCGCTCGCCTTGCGAGAACAGCTCAAAAATATTCGGTAGCAGTTCCTTCGCTATACCAATTCCGTCGTCCTCAATGAAAGCGACGACTTCCTTTTCTTTCGTGTACATCTTCAGTCGCACATGCCCGCCTTCAGGTGTGTACTTGGCAGCATTGTTGAGTAGATTGGCAAAGACCTGCACAAGGCGTTTGTAGTCGCCTATGGCACAAGCTGCTTCAGGCGCCATCTCAACGGTAAAATGGTGGCGCCTAGCCTCGATGAGTGGCCGAATCTGCTCCACAGCGTCGCTGACAACACGTTTCAGGTCTATCTCTTCCTTTTCCAACACGACCAAGCCGCTGGTAACCCGCGATACATCGAGCAAATCATTCACAATGCTGGTCATATGGGCGACTTGGCGGGCAATGATTTTGCTCGTACTTATGACTCGCTCCGGATTGGAGGGGGCCGTTTGTAAGAGCTGTGCCGCTGCACTGATTGGAGCGAGAGGATTCCGCAGTTCATGGCCCAACATGGCCAGAAATTCGTCCTTCTTCCGGTCGGCGTCTTTTAACGCCTGTTCTGCACGCATACGCTC
>JAYUWF010000442.1:0-8726 GCA_043753685.1 Herminiimonas sp. | reverse complement strand
TCTTTTGCGACATCCTGATGCCGCGCCTGGATGGCTATCAGACCTGCGCGCTCATCAAGAAGAGTTCGAAATTTCATGCGACGCCGGTGGTCATGCTGTCATCCAAGGATGGCCTGTTCGACCGTGCCCGCGGTGCGATGGTCGGTTCCGACGCCTATCTCACCAAGCCCTTTACCAAGGACAGTCTGCTCAAGACGGTACGCGCACATGCGGTATCGGCGGATGCGTCCTGACGCTGACGAATAAAGGTTTTACCAAGATGGCCATTCAAAAAATCCTCGTGGTGGACGACTCGCCGACGGAACGCTACTTCCTGACCGATATCCTGATCAAGAACGGATTTTCCGTCTCGACCGCGGAGAACGGCGAGGAGGCGCTGCTGAAGATCAAGGCGGACAAGCCGCAGCTGATCCTGATGGATATCGTGATGCCCGGTCAAAACGGCTTCCAGGTCACGCGGGCGATTGCGCGCGACCCGGCCACGCTGGATGTGCCGATCATCATCTGTACCAGCAAGGGCCAGGAGACCGACCGTATCTGGGGCTTGCGCCAGGGCGCGCGCGACTACATCGTCAAGCCGGTCGATCCGCAGGAATTGTTGGCGAAAATCGCTGCACTCGGTTAAGCGCCGCCCGATGCCCTGGTTGACCACATGATTCCATCGACGCCGGATTCCGTTTCGGACGACCGCCGGTTCAGCAAGGCCGATCCAGCGCTGCGACGCAGCCGCATGCGCGAGTTCCAGACCCGGCTGGTGGAGCGGATGCAGGCTGCGCGCGGTGGCAGCGACGTGCGTGCCGGACAGCTCGGTGTCCTCATCGGTGAAACCCGCTGGCTGTTCGACCTGCAACAGGCCGGCGAAATCGTCGCCGTCAGTTCGATTACCAAGGTACCCCTGACGCAGCCATGGTTCCTGGGCCTGGCCAACATTCGCGGCAATCTGATCAGCGTGGTCGATTTCGCACGCTTCCAGGGCGGCGCTGCAAGCGCCATCGACAAGGATGCGCGCATCATCGCTTTTGCGCCTTCCCTGTCGTTCAACGCCGGGCTGCTGGTATCGAAGGTGCTGGGCCTGCGCAATGTCGCCGACATGGAACAGTACGGCGACAGCCAGGGTAGCGGCGTGCCGCCGTTGCGTTTCGTGGATGGCGATCACCAGATCTGGCACGTGCTCGATCTGGCGGCAGTGTCACAGGACCCCGCATTCCTGCACGTCGGCCTGTGACTGGGCCGCACGCTGCGCCGATACCGGCGCGGCTCGCGGGAAGCGCAAGCACACCGGCACGCATTGCACGGCGCGTGCCGAGCGTGCCGAAGGTGACGCCGCCAGCATGGTGGCCACCGGCAGGATGGATTTCTTCAGGAGATGCAGCATGGCTTTGAAACTACCGTTGTTCCAGCGTGCCGATCGGGCCGCCATGGCAGGCGCCGCAGAAATGGACGAACTCGACACGGCCGTCACGGTGGAGCAGCCAAGCGTCACGGTTCCGGCCACCACCATCCCCGCCGCCGCCAACACGAACACCGCCACCGCCACCCGTCCGAGCGTGACCGTGCGGGCCGACTCGGGTTTGCTGGACAAGGCCGGCAGCATGCGGCTGCCGATGATCGGTGCGTTGCCGACCGCGCAGCAGATCCGGGTGCTGCTCACGCTGCTCGGCGCTGCCTTGCTGCTGGGGACGCTGTTTGCCTACCTGAACTCGCGCGGCTCGACCCAGACCGCGACCCAGACCCAGATTGCCGGCGATGCGCTGATGCATTCGCAACGGATCGGCAAGGCCGCGCCGAATGCGATCCAGGGCAATCCGGAAGCCTTCAAGCAGCTCGAGGACAGCCGCCAGGAATTCAACAAGGACCTGGGCGTTCTGATCCAGGGCGGCGCTTTCCAGAACCGCTCGGTCGATACGCCGTCGGCACAGATGGAACCGGTGCTCAACGATGTGAAAAAGGCATGGGAGAATTCGGACAAAGCTGCCGCCACCATCCTCAAGCTGCGCCAGGAACTGTCCGGCTTCGGCGCCACGCTGAAAAAGCTCAACAACCAGACGCCGGCGCTGCTCGACCTGTCGGAACAGATCGCGGCCATGAAAGTGCAGGGCGGTGCATCCCCGCGGGAGATGTCGGCCGCCGGCCAGCTGGTGATGCTGACCCAGCGACTGGGCCGCAGCGCCAACGAATTCCTGAGCTCCGATGGCGTCAACCAGGAAACTGCGTTCCAGCTCGGAAAGGACACCAACACCTTCCGCGATATCACCGATGGTTTTTTGAACGGTAACGATACGCTGCGCCTGAGCGCCACCCGCGACCGCGAAGGCCGTGAAAAACTGACCGAACTGCAGACCGCGTTCGGCGAATACCAACGCTCGGTGGCGGCGATCCTGGGCAACCTGCAGAATTTCAACGCCGCGAAAAAAGCCGAGCAGCTGATTTTTTCGGAAAACGAAATCCTGAAACAGAAACTGTCGACCCTGCAAAACACCTACCGCGCCGATCAGGATGGATTTGCCTGGCCGTTCTGGGCGCTGCTGGCGGCCGCCCTGCTGGCCCTGGTCAGCGCCGTCGGCATCGCACTGGTGATCCTGCAGGACACCCGCAGCAAGGCGCAGGAAGCCATGCTGCGCGGACAGGAAGCCGATACCCAGCGTCTGCAGGCGCAGAAGCAGGAAGAAGAAGCCAAGGGCGCCAACGACCAGAATCAGGCCGCGATTCTGCGCCTGATGAATGAATTGCAGGAAGTCGCCGACGGCGACCTGACGGTCCAGGCGACGGTGTCGGAAGACATCACCGGCGCGATTGCCGATTCGGTCAACTACACCGTCGAAGAATTGCGCGGTCTGGTCGGCCGGGTGACCAACACGGCCGAGCAGGTGACGTCGGCCTCGAACCAGGCGCAGACGATTTCCAACGAACTCTTGAACGCCTCGCAGAAGCAATCACGCGAAATCCAGGAAACCGGCCAGGCCGTCATGGAGATGGCGGTGCAGATTACCGATGTCTCGAAATCGGCCAACGAATCGGCGGAAGTCGCGCGGCAATCGGTGACGGCGGCCGAAGAAGGTTCGCGCGCCGTAGAAAACGCGATCAAGGGCATGAACGAGATCCGCGAGCAGATCCAGGAAACCTCGAAGCGCATCAAGCGCCTGGGTGAATCCTCGCAGGAGATCGGCGAAATCACCGAGCTAATTTCCGACATTACCGAACAGACCAACGTGCTGGCGCTGAATGCGGCGATCCAGGCGGCGTCAGCCGGTGAGGCAGGTCGTGGATTCTCGGTGGTGGCCGAAGAGGTGCAGCGGCTGGCCGAACGCTCCGGCGAAGCGACCAAGCAGATCGGCGCGCTGGTGCGCACGATTCAGACCGATACCCACGACGCCGTGGCCGCGATGGAAAAATCGACCCAGGGCGTGGTCGAGGGCGCCAAGCTGTCCGACGCCGCCGGCGCGGCGCTGTCGGATATCCGGCGCGTCTCGAACCTGCTGGCCGAACTGATCCAGGGAATTTCGGCGGCCACCGAGCAGCAGGCGACGTCGGCCAATGGCGTGGCGCAAAACATCCAGAACATTCTGACCGTGACCGAGCAGACGCAGCAGGGTACGCAGCAAACCGCGCTGTCGATCCGCGAACTGTCGAAACTGGCGGAAGAACTGAAGAACTCGGTATCGCGCTTCCGGGTAGCTGCATAGGCCCGCGCCGGTTAGAAGGCGGTACTTCATTCGTCGTATCCGGCGCGCGCACTGAACCGACGCGCGCCGCTTGAATTTTCGCGAGGCTGTCATGACTACCCCAACTTCCGGCTCCATGGACTCTGCCGGCGCCGGTTTCGACAGCGGGCCCCTGTCGTGGGTCATCGGAGAAATCCGGGAAACGCTGGATCGCTCCAAAGCGGCATTGTTGGCGGCACTGGCCCTGGGCCAGACCGGCGTCGATGGTGCAGTCGATGGCACCGCCGATGGCAGTACCGATAGCAACGCCGACCAGCGCAGCGCCTTGCTGCGCCAGGCAAAGGCCCATCTGCACCAGGCGCACGGCGCGCTGCAGATCGTCGATGTCGACGGCGTGGCGATCCTGACCGAAACCGTGGAGGACCTGTTCGACCGCCTCGATGCCGGTCAGCTCACGCTCGACACGCCGATGGCGCAGGCGATCGAACACGCCTATCACGCACTGGTCGAATACCTGGAAGAACTGCTGGCTGGCGCGGCGCACCAGCCGGTACGCCTGTTCCCGTATTACCAGGCACTGCTGACCGTGCGCGGCGCCGAGCGGATCCATCCGGCCGACCTGTTTTTCCCGAATCTGGCGATCCGCCCGAAACTGCCGCCGGCCGAAGCGGGTACGCAGGCAATCGATTACGTCGCCCTGCGCAAGCGCTTCGAACAGTCGCTCCTGCCGTTCCTGAAAAGCGGCGCCGCAGCCGAGCGCAACGACGTGGTGCGCATGCATTCGATCATCGGCGAAGTCGAACGGGCCCAGACCAATCAGCAATCGCGTGGCTTCTGGTGGGTCATGCGCGGCTTTGCCGAAGCGGTCGCCGGTGGCCAGGTCGGCAACGAACTCTATGTGAAGCAACTGTTTGCCCGGATCAATCTGCAAATTCGGCGCTTGTCGGAAGGCTCCACCAGCATCGCCGAACGGCTCTTGCGCGACGCCCTGTTCTTCATCGCCCGCGCCGCCGATCCGTCGCCGCGCCTGCAGCAGATCCGCGCGGCCTACCAGCTCGATGACCTGGTCCCGGCCGATTACGCCGTCAAGCGCTACGGCCAGGTCGACGGCGCGGCGCTTGCCGCCGCCCGCGAACGGCTGGCGCAAGCCAAGACGCTCTGGAACCGGATCGCCAGCGGCGATTTTGCGGTGGCGGACGGCTTCGAACATGAAATGCAGGGCTTGAGCGATGCCGGCTCGCGCTTGAACGCCTTGCCACTGTCGAAACTGCTGCGCGAACTGAACGGCATTGCCCGCGCGGCGGCGACCGGCAAGCACGGCGAGCAGCTCGGCATCGAAATGGCGACCAGCCTGCTGTTCGTCGAAAATGCCCTGGGCCAGATCAGCCACCTGCCGGACAATTTTGCCGAGCGCGCCGATGCGATCACGGCCCGCCTGCTGTCGATCGTGGCGGGCGATACCTTGAGCGGCGGCACGCCGTGGCTCGACGACATGTCGCGCCAGGCACAGCAGCGCCAGACCATGACGGCGCTTACCGGCGAATTGCAGGCCAGCCTGCAGCATGTGGAAAAAATGCTGGAGGCCTATTTCGCCAAGCCCGAGGAGCGCACCGCGCTGGCGCCGATCGACACTGCCCTGCATCAGATCGGCGGCGCGCTGGCGGTGCTCGACCAGGACGATGCGGCGCGGGCGATCGCGCATACCCGGAGCACCCTGCGCGGCTTTGCCGACGCCGGGGAGCTGCCGCAGCCGGCCCAGTTCGAACAGGTCGCACGCAACGTCGGCGCGCTCAGCTTTTTCCTCGAAACGCTGCAGTTGCAGAGCGACGGCACGCGCAAGCGCTTTACCTTCGACGAGCGCACGGGCAGCTTCCGGGCCAGCCCGATCGCGCGGCCCGGCGTGCCGTCCGGCGCCATCGATGTCGATGATCCGGCCCCCGAAGAACCCGAGCCTGCGCTCGTATTGAATGCAGTGCGCGCGGCGGCGGTACCGGCGTTGCCGGTCGAGCCACCGATGTTCGAGCCACAGACGTTCGAGCCACAGACGTTCGAGCCGATCGTGCCGATGCCCCCGGCCGGCGCCGAACCGGTGGCGCTGCAAGTCGCGCCGGTAGAGGCGCTTGCGCAGGCGTTCGCACCCGCGAATGCCGAAGTCGCTGCGGGCACCGACCTGCAGACCGTGGAACAGGATCTGCTGCAGCATCAGCAGCAAGCGGCCGAACTGGCGCGCGCGCTGATCGCCGAGCCGGACGATGCAGCGCTGCGCCTGCAGTTGAAGGAAGCGCTGCAACAGGTGCGCCGCGATGCGGCACTGATCGACAATCCGGACGCCAACGAACGGGCCAAGGCGGCCATCGCATTGCTCGAGGCGGCCGATTTTTCGGCTTCGCCGGCTACGCTGGCCAGCATCCTGTCGGCCAGCGAGCCGCCGGCAGCCGCGCCGGCGCCATCGGTCGCAGCCGTGGTGGCGCCCGAGAGCGATGAAGAAATCGATGCCGAGTTGCTCGAGATCTTCTTGAGCGAAGCGGTGGAAGTTCTTGCCGCGGTCCGCGCCACCTTGCCGGCCGCGCGCAGCGAACCCTACAACCAGGATCATCTGACAACCCTGCGGCGCTCCCTTCACACCTTGAAAGGCAGCGGCCGCAGGGTCGGGCTGATGGCGTTCGGCGAGGCCGCCTGGAGCATCGAACAGGTATTGAATCTGCGCCTGTCGGAAAACCGCGGCGGCGACGCCGATCTGTTCGGCTTGCTCGACATGGCGGCCTCGATCCTGGAAACCTGGGTCGGCGAACTGCAGCAAAGCGGTCGTTCCGATGCCACGCCGCACGCCATCGTGGCCGCGGCAAGCCGGATCCTGGCGGGTGAACCGTTTCAGGATTCCACGCCGGCACCTATCGAGGCCGTTGCGGCGCACGCCGAGGGGCAGGACGCCGCGCTTCTCGATGCCGACGCAGTGCAGTCCGACGCAGCGCAGGCCGAACTGCCGCAAGCCGAACGACCGCAAGCCGAACTATCGCACGCCGATGTTCCGCTGCTGTCCGCCGAGCCGGTCGAAATCGACTTCACCGATAGTGAAATGCAGTTCTTCCGTACCGAAGACGGCACTGCCGGCGATTCCGTGCCGCAGCAAGTCGCCGCGCCGGTCGACGCGCCGGAACCGGTCGTCAGCGACGCAATCGATCTGCTGCCGCCGGCGTCCGACCTGACGACGGAGCCGGAGCCGGAGCTGGAAGCCGAATCGGTGCTTGCCATGCAGCCCGAGCCGGCGACCGTCTCCGCAGCGGTACTCGACTTTCCGAACCTGCTGACGGCCGACGTCAAGCGCGACGACAACGTGCGGCATATCGGCGCGTTGGAAATCAGCGTCCCATTGCATAACATCTACCTGGCCGAGACCGATCAGCTGGTGCGGCTGCTGTCGCAAGACCTGGAGGAATGGCGCCACGAGCCGGAGCGCGAGGTCAATGTGCTGGCGGTTCACGCGGCCCATTCGCTGGCCGGCAGTTCGGCGACCGTTGGTTTCAAGGTATTGCAGGAAGTCGCGCATGCGCTCGAGATGCTGTTGCAGCATCTGAGCCGCAAACCGGTGCGGATACACGAGGCCGAATACGATGTGCTCGGCCATGCGATCGAGCGGATCCGTTTCATGCTGCAGTTGTTCGCGCTCGGTGAAATGCCGGATGCCGAGCCGCAGGTCGCGCGCGCGCTGCAGGCGCTGCAACGCACGCTGGCCGAACGCGCCGAAGTTACAGCGACACCGGCATCGACACCTGCCGATGTCGGCCAAGGCATGGCAACGCTGCCAGACGACACCCAGGCGCGCCTGGTGGCGCCGGATAGCGAGCCGGAAACCTCGAGTCCGGTTTTCGACGCCGACACGGTGGCGGAAGTGGAGCTCGAAGAACTGCCATTGCCAGTACCGGCAGTGGCTCCCGAGGTCATCAGCCAGGCGCCCGTGATCGAGACCGCACTGGCGCAGGCATTCGTGAAACCGGCATTCGTCAGCGAACGCGACATCGCGCCCGAGACAACGGTGGCCCTGAAGGACGAGCTCGACGCCGACCTGATGCCGGTATTTACCGAAGAAGCACTCGACATGCTGCCGCAGATCGGCCAGACCCTGCGCGCCTGGCAACAGTCGCCGGCCGACCCCGGCCCGCCGCAGGCCTTGTTGCGGCTGCTGCACACCATCAAGGGCAGTGCGCGCATGGCCGGCGCGATGCGCCTCGGTCAGCACATGCATGAAATGGAGAGCCGGATCGAACAGGTCATGCACAGCGCGCAGCCATCCGCGCAGGCGATGGACGATCTGCTGGCGCGGCACGATCTTGGCTTGCAGATGTTCGACGCGTTGCAGAATCCTCAAGCCCAGGGTGGGCCGGCAAGCGAATCGCTGGCGCAGCTGCCGACAGCCGGAAACGATGCCAGCGCCCTCGGCGTCGGCAGCGGCGGCAGCCTCGACACCGTGCCAGGCGCCGCAGCGCCGCCGCCGGAGCGCCGGTTGGCAGCGCGGGCAGCGGCGGAGGCCTTGCCGAGCGTCGGCGCACCGCAGCCGATGGTGCGGGTACGCGCCGACATTCTCGACCGCCTGGTGAACCAGGCCGGCGAAGTGTCGATCGCACGCTCGAAGCTGGAAAACGAAGTCGATGCCATGCGCCAGTCGCTGGTGGAGCTGACCGAGAACGTGGCGCGGCTGCGCGGGCAGTTGCGCGAAGTCGAGATGCAGGCAGAGTCGCAGATCGAGACGCAGAATACCTCGCGCCTGGCGAATTCCCCCGAAAAGGAATTCGATCCGCTCGAGTTCGACCGTTTCACGCGCCTGCAGGAATTGACCCGCATGATGGCCGAGAGCGTCAACGACGTCGGTTCGGTCCAGCAGAACCTGGCGCGCACGCTCGATGGCGCCAGCCTGGACCTGAGCAATCAGGCCCGGCTCACGCGTGACTTGCAGCAGGACCTGATGCGGGTGCGGATGGTGCAGTTCGCCAGCATCTCCGAACGGCTGTACCGGGTCACGCGCCAGGCCTCGAAGGAAGTCGACAAGCGGATCAACCTCGACATTCG
>JAYUWF010000441.1:0-2859 GCA_043753685.1 Herminiimonas sp. | reverse complement strand
TCGGCGTCACGCGGAAGGAATAACCAAGCAGCAGTGTGCCGAGTTGCGTACGCACCGAACCGGGCACCGTGACATTGTTCTGTTTCGTGCGCCCGATCGCACTGTGGTCATAACCGATGCTGAACGAAGATTTTTCGTTCAACGCAAGACCCATCCCGAAGTTGAATCCAAAGATATCGCCAGGCGCAATCGTGCCCAACGGTTCCACGCCGTTGATGATGGTGCGGCTGACCTTCGAGCGCTTGAAATTATGCAGGTACGTGAAGCTGCCAAAGAACACGGCCGGATCCGATGGGAACAGCCAGGTCAATCCGGGTTGCAAGGAATAGAAACCCGAGCCGGTCGGCAGGTCCAGCGGTAATCCGGTACCGGTCGTGTTGCCGACACAACGGGTCTGGCAATCGGTGAGGACTTCGAACGGATCCTTGCCGGTGCGCGACTTGAATCGCAAGGTGCCGACATAAAACGGCTTGTCCACCCCACCATCGTTGAATTGATAGCGTGCCGCCAGTTCGGCATCGCCGACTGCCTTGCCGCTGGCGTCGAATACCTTTTCGGTCGAACTGCCCGTAAAGACCTCGCGGCTGACGGTGGAATCGGTGCGATACACGTAGGGCACCCGAGCCTCGACCTCGAGCCGGCTGGTCACGCCATAGCGCGCCGTCAGGGCGCCGGTCAAGGTATTGCGCTTGATTTCACGCACGTCGACCAGGCCGATCAGGATCGCCGGAATGACCGTGTAGCCAACCAGCGTGACACGATTGCTGGACGAATAGCCGAACTGGAGGGAGGGCTCCACGACGTATTTTCCTTTCGGCGTCAACACGCCTGGTTGCTCGAAGATCGGTGCGACCGGCGGTGGGCGATTCGTGCGCTGCGCCTGCTCCTCAGGCGCAACCGCTGTGACCGGCGCAACCTGGGCAACCGGCGCAACCTGGGCAACCGGCGCAACCTGGGCAACCGGCGCCAATTGCGTCGTCGGTGACGCTGATTCCGGCTGTGCCGGATCCGTTGCCGAGCGCTCGGCCCGAAGCGGGGGCGCGGCCTGTGCCAGCAAATGTCCACTGGGGATTCGCATCGTTCTCGTGTCGCCCATCTCATCGGCATGTGCGACCTGTCCGACCAGACTTCCAAGCAGTGTGCAGGCAGAACAAGCGGCCCATCCTGATCGACGCAATTGCAAAGTATTCAACGGGAGATCCTCCAAAA
This sequence comes from Herminiimonas sp., assembly GCA_043753685.1. Taxonomy (GTDB): domain Bacteria; phylum Pseudomonadota; class Gammaproteobacteria; order Burkholderiales; family Burkholderiaceae_D; genus JANXSS01. Next base: position 1,650 of record JAYUWF010000441.1, on the reverse strand, counting down.
ATAATAGACCAAAGGATCGGTGATTCCGCCCAGGGCGGAATTGAGAATTCGCAATTTTGTTTTGCAATAATTGCGTGTCGTGCAGGATTGAAAATTGGTTGATCTGACTTTTAATACACATCAGATTCTCGTATTTGACGTGCCTTGCATCGTGCCTTGCATCGTGCGCATTGATGGGCAGTGTCCGATTCGCCAAGCGTTGACTCAAAATATTTACAGTTTCGGACCTCGAGGTGCTCGCATGCAGATCGATACCCTGGAAGTCTGAATTCAGGACGCTGGCGGCGCGCCGAAATGGCAGCATGGACGTGAATGGGTATCCTGGCATCGCTCTGGATCTGCGTGCCGAGTGCACAGCGCCTGCTCATGCAAAACGATCTGACGTCGGGCTGTATCAAATTCATTACACATGAAAAAAAACTTAATTGGGATCAATCTCGTCGCGTAAGACATTGATTGGATCCTACGGCAGCGCCGGCGCCGGATGCGATGCAGCGACCAGTTCGGCAAGTCGAGTGGCCGGACTGCCACGGTCGATACATGCATCGTCGAGATCTTCATCCGATGGCCGGGAAAACCCTGCGCAATACGGGGCGATCACAGCAATCGTCGAAATTTTCCGTTTCAATTCAGATGCTTGCGAATTGGTGATTTGTTCGGGTACGTATCTTGCGAAAAGGGTCCTGGGCTGGCATCCGTCGCTGGCTGGCCGGGGGTTGGAGTCTGATTCCATTGAGTCTGATTCCAATTAACGGCCAGACCCGGCGAGTCGGAGACTGGTCCGTTGATTTGCGTCGTACAGGTCATGACGGCCGGTTGTCGCTGTCCGGCATGGCGATCATTATCGCTATGCCGGATAGACCAGCCACCGCCGTGATTCCGCGTCAGCACACTCGTCCATCACATCTTGCTTGAGGAACTTTTTAATGAATAAAACTTTAGTAGCATCTGCGGTTGCACTCGTCTTCGGCTATGCAGGCCAGGCACTGGCTGCCGATCCTGCCAACACCTCCGCCGGCGCCAGCAGCACCACTCAGCGCGCAACGACCACTGCTTCACAATCCGGGAACGGCGCCCTGGCAAGCGAGCGTTCGATCGCGGCGCAAGACCTCGCTAACGACAAGAGCGGTGGCGACATGCGGAACAATTCGATCCTGGGCGAGCGTAGCGGAAATTCGGCGTCGACCAATTCGTTCAATACATCGGTAGCGACTTCGAGCAGCGTGCTGACCGGCGCAGTGTCGGGCAACACAGTAGCAGGGATCGGTAACGTCGTGACCAACAGCGGTGCCACCAACGGCGCAGCTGGCGGTGCGGCAACCGGCACCGGCGCTGCTGCAAGCAACACCAGCACGCAGACCACGGGTACGGCCGCTGCGCTGAATGTTGGGCTGGGCGGCAGTTCGTCGAATAACGGTACGGCAACCAGCGGCACGTCGACTGCAAGCGGCGCCAGCACCGGCGGCCCTGCAACTGCAGCAACCGCCGCAGCTGGCGGCGCCGGCGGCGCCGGCGGCTTCGGTGGCGCGGGTGGCGGTGGCGGTGGCGGTGGTGCCGGTGGTTCAGGTGGCGCCGGCGGCACAGGCACGACGACCGCCACGCCAGGTGGTGCCGGCGGTTACGGCGGCTACGGCGGCTACGCTGGTAATG
>JAYUWF010000440.1:0-26153 GCA_043753685.1 Herminiimonas sp. | reverse complement strand
CCGCAACTAAGAGACCTTCGTAACTATGCCGTCAATGCTCCGACCACATGTGCTAAGTCACAGCTTTATGGAGAATTTTTACACGCGTTTCAGGACACGTTTGCCCATCGAAACACGGATAATGTCCCGTACCGTGCTGGAGGAGGCCATGCAATTGCCATAGACTGGCCCGGTCATGCACCTGACAAAACCTTTAACCAACCGGGCTGGAATAATAATGCCACTCGCACCCTTGAAATGGAAAAAGAAACGTTTGCATTGCTAAAAAAAGATTTCGGTCGAGATGGAGTTGACAAATCAGGTTTCCCGATTTCTTGGGAAGACGTGGAAACATCAGTGACAGAATTTAATAAAATCCAGCTAGACGAAAAACAAGCGTTTTTGAAAGCAGCGCCACTGATCGAACTTTTAAAAAAGTTAGGTTTGCCGTCAATGAGACTTTATGATGCCGAATCTGCACGACAATGCCGGCTTTTAAATCTTCGTATTCCAAACACATTTGATGGTTATCCCAATGCCATTCTCAAGACGCCTAGTGTGATAGGAGAAAAACTGACATGCGAATAATAAAACGTTTAATTTTTATTTTTTGCTTACTTAATTTTCTATATCCCTCATTGATTTACGCACAAGCGACTCAATGCAAACCGCTTCCATTTGCGGCTTATTCGAATCGAAATGCAAAAATCGATATACGTGATCCTGGAAAGTATTGTTTAGGATTTGACATTCACGCGAGAATCGACTTTGCTGACCATCCTTCGGAAGGCCGACTTATCCACATATGGACGAGCAATGTCGAAGTCGACCTTAAAGGGCACACAATTGGTCGCGGTCGTTTTTTTGTTCAGCGTGGTGGGATTGGGATAGAGCTCGATGGCAATAGCACTAATGTAAAAATCAAGAACGGCATGCTCGAAAATTTTGAGATAGGAATTTATCGTACTGGTTATAAAGATAATAAAAAACCAATTTTTTTAAGCCCAATAAATAAAGATAAATCCTATTTTTTCGAAAATGATCACATTATTTTCCAAAACATAGTTTTTAAAAATTGTCAGCGGGATTTTATTATTCAAGGCTGGGTCGATGATGTTGATCATTAGAAAATATTAACAAGGAGGGCCTAAGTACAATGCTGATCCTAATTATTTTATTCCGGCACTTTTATTCGGTGCATTGGTAAAATTCCTTTACCCATTTTTTAAAGAAATGAAGGGTGCCAGATGGATATATGCTGGCCTGCTGACACTAAGTTGGACGCCCACGACCTTCGGCGGTGGGCACGGCATGGGATTTGCACAGATAATTGTTGCAACGATTTTTCAACCGTCGGGTTGGCGTGACAGCGCGACGATCTGGACACACGTAGTCCCTCTGACGATCGTATTTTTCATCGTGCACTTTTTTGTTTTTAACAATAAGCCCACAACCGTACCAACCAATATTCGAATCGAATGATCAGAATAAAATCCACCTCATGCTCCTCTGGCTCAGCCTCTACTACCTAGCACCCGCCCTACTCTGCGACCGCGTGTTCCGCCTGCTCGCCAAGCGTATCGCGGACGATCACAAGCGCAAATGGCTGCTGGTCGCCGGTCTCACCCTCAGCTGGGCGCCCCTGATCATGACCGCCAGCGAGCGCACCGGTCCCGTCCAGTTCGTCCTAGCCATCGTCCATTTCGATGCCAATCAGTTGCTCGTCGCGCCACTTTGGCAGCAGGCACTACTGGTCATCACCGTCTTCCTGATCGCCTTCTATTTCATCTTCCGCGCCAAGGCAGCGCCACCACCAACAGCGCTTTAGAACCGGTCGCCTCAACGAGGTTGCGCAGGATTTTCAGGAATGGCCCGCGGTCCGCTCGGCGAGACGATGCCGTGGACACAGGTAAAATCCGGCAATGATTACAAAGCCCACGACACAACCCACGCCCTTCCAGCAAAAAGACTTGATCGCCGCCCTCTGCGTGGTCTTCATCTGGGGCACCAACTTCGTGGCGATGAAGATCGGATTGAAGGATTTCACGCCATTCCAGCTCGGCGCGGCGCGCTATACGCTGGCCGTGCTGCCGTTGATCCTGTTTGTGCGGCCGCCCAAGTTGCACTGGAAATGGGTGGTGCTGTTTGGCCTGTTCCAGGGTGTCGGCCAGTTCGGCCTGCTATTCGTTGCGCTGCGAGTCGGCATGACGGCAGCACTGGCATCGGTGCTGTTGCAGACCCAGGTGTTCTTCACCGCGCTGTTCGGTGTTGTGCTGCTGCGCGAGCGGATCGGGCGTCCGCTGCAGATCGGGCTGATGCTGGCCGGTCTGGGGATTACCTGTTTCGTGCTCAATTACGTGCTGCCCGGCGCACCGTCTGCTGGTGCCGGCAGCGTCGCGGGCAGTGTCGCATCAGCTGCCGGCGCTACCCTGCCTGCGCCGGCTGCCAGTTCCCTGCTCGGCTTCGTGCTCTGTCTGGCTGCAGCCTCGATGTGGGCCGCGTCGAACATCGTGGTGCGCAGCGCTCAACGCTCGTCACCCGGCTTCGAAGTCCTGTCGTTCCTGGTCTGGAGCTGTGCCGTGCCGATCGTGCCATTCATTTTATTGACACTGGCATTCGATCCACCGGCCACTCGCTGGCGCTGGGTCGACGCGCCCTGGAGCGGCTGGGTCGCGATTGCCTACCTGGGCTGGATTGCGACCATCGTCGGCTATGCGATGTGGACCGGGCTGTTGAAGCGCCACGCCGTCAACCGCGTAGCGCCCTTCAGTCTGGGCGTACCAATCGTCGGGCTGGCAGCCGGCATCCTGATACTGCATGAAGTGGTGACGCCTTGGCAGTGGGCCGGAATTACCCTACTGGTGGCGGCACTGGTGACGGTGTTCATCCAGCCGGCGGCAGTGGTGACGTTCTGGAAAAAACTCTCACGCAGTTGACCATCAAGCGGACATCAACTCGCGCGCTCTAAGTACCCGCACAGAATAAATTGTGGATGTCTGCCGTCCTGATGGTCCCGCTGCGGCGTTAGCCTCCTTTAGCAGTGCTCGCACTGCGGCGGGTCGGCTGCCTTGCATCGAATCCCATCAGGACGACATCCATTTCCCAATTTATCCTGTGCGGGTACTTAGCAGCCATGCCGTCACACCAGGTTCAATCGACGCCGGAAGAGCGCCAGTAAATCGTGCGGCGTTTCGACTTGATGATCGGCTTGATTTCCTGAGGCGAAATCGCGGTACTGACGCCGCCATTGCGCTGAACCGCGCCAATGATTACGGTCCTTGGCGATCCATTGACAGGCACGATCCCGATGACCGGTGATGGTGGCAATCCGCCGCCGACGAAAACCGAGGAACGGGTACCGCCGCAAGCGTTAGGTGTGCCGACTGCACCGGCGCCGTTAAACAGGTTCACCCAGTAACCCCGGGCCTCACCGAGCGTGGTCGAACAAGTCCCCTGGGCGGCGGGCACCGCCCGATTGGTGCTGAACGCTGCCAGGCCGCTGACGATGATGGCCGAGGTCACGGTTTGTTCCCCCGCACCGTTTTGATTGAGGTTGATTAAATAGCCGCGCTCCGGTGAGGTCGGCAGGATGTCCGCGGTGGCGCAACTGTCGGTCGACGTGTAGTCCACCATCTGGTCGAGGTTGGTTGCCACTGTAGCGGAAAGATAATCGACGTAGACATAAAACCGGTTCGTGACGCCGAGCGGATACTGACCGTACAAGGGATGTTCGCGGTCGCCACTGCCCAGCGCCAGATACACCTTGCCGGCGCTGGCGCTGAGCAAGGCTGGCGCATACATGAACTTGCGGCCGCCGCCAGTGGTAAAGGCAACCCGATTGATGGTCCAGTTGCTTGCCGATGGCGTGAAATCGATCCGGAAGATATTGCCGCCTGTGTCGGCCGCATAGGCAGTGTCGACGATTCCGTTGGATGCCGCCGACAGCAAGGCAATGTCGGAAGCCACCGCGCGAGTCGTCGAAAAGCTTTTGACCAGCACGCCGGTGTCGGCATCGAGCACGTACACCATCGCCCCGGTTTTGGCATTGCAGGTCGGCGACGAAGTGTTGGCATCTTCGCAGCCGTCATAGCCGCCGCCGAAGATGACCACCGGTTTGCTGTAGCCGGCGATCTTCGCTACCACCATTGGCTTGGACCAGGTCTGACCGATACCGCTGGCGCCACTGGCGCAGCCATTGTTATCTGCCAGATTTGGACAGCCGAATTTCCACTTGAAGACCGGCAGTGCGGGATTGGTTACATCGAGCGCGTACACCATGCGGCCACCGCGGCGCGTGGTTGGATAGATCCAGACCTGCGCATTGTTGGCGGTCTGGTAGACACCAGTCGAACCATCAAAAAAATAATCCTTTGGTGTCGGTGCCGGCGTAAGGCCGGAAGCCGGTGCGACGAAATTCGACAGCAAGGGCAGATTCGCCTGCAAGCGCGCCAGGCGGCCGCCACTGAAGAATTCGGAGGCGATCAATGCCCAGCGCTCGCGCCCCGTAGTGGAGTCGACTGCGCGGAATGTGCCATCGTTGTTACCATAAAAGACCGTTACGCCGACGCTACCACCGTAGTCGATCGGCAATGGACGGGAATGGATCGCATCGCCGTGAATCGAGGGCCGGGTCTCGAGCAGATTTAAATTGGTATTTTCATCCTGGGTATCGTTACCGGAAAGATAGCTCACCAGGGAAGCCGGCAATCCGCTGGTCGCGGTCGTGAACGGTACCAAAGCGTTTGCCACTTCCGTAAAGATCAGCCGATTGACCAGGTAGGTCGGCGTGATGTCGGTAAGAGGTGGATTGTTACCTTTTCTGAGGACTTCTGCGGCGCCGCCTTTTTCCACGATCGGGCCATCCGGGCCATCGGAGAATGGATCGGCCGTCGAGGTCGTGCATTTTCCGCGCGGCGAAGGCGTCTCGACCACGTTCGACCAATATGTTCCAGAGTCAGTCGTCCAGTAACTGACGGCGCAATCGGTGATGAAACCCGACTGCGGATTGACGGCCTGCAGCCCGGCACTGTCGCCCAGCACGGTTGCGCCGACCACATCGATGAGCTGGTACTGCTTCAGGTTGCCCATCCAGCGCGGCGCACCCTTCGGGTCCGGCCGGAACATCGGTATGAAGACCTGGTTCTTGTCCTGCGAACGGTTGGCCGTGTTCACCGGCAGACTGGCAGAGGCGAAGGTGTCGTTGACTGCCAGGATCTCGGTCACGGTCTGTTTCAACGCATTGGTCAGGTCGGTTCCCGATTGCGCCGTGAAGTACTTGCCGCCACCCACGGTTGCCATGTTGAACAGATACTGCGATTGTTTCGGGTCCGGACCGGCAGCCGGACCGAACACGTTGATGGTGTACGTAACGACATTTTCCTGACCGGTAAATGCATTGACGTCGGTGTTGTAGAGAAAACGGGCCCATTCGTCGGCCGCGTAGACCTTGCTGCCGCCATCCATGAGGTTGGGCAGGATGGGTGTGGTGACGCCGCCGACGCCGGGCAAAAGCGTGGTGTCGTCGGAATTCGGAAATCCGTTGCCGATGAAGATGATGAAGTTCTTGCCGCAGCTGCTTTGCAGTGGCGGCAGGTAGCTAGTGAAACTGCTGTTGTAGGCGAGCGGATTGGCAATCGTCTTGTCGATGTCGGCATACACCTGCGGCCCGAAGCGGGTACGGCTGACCGGCGCACCGGCGACGTTGTCGAGCGCGTGGTCCGGACTGGTAAAACCACCGAAGTACTTGAAGACGTCGAACATCGCGGCGCCGTAGTTGGCGTTCGACGACGCTTTCCAGGTTGGATCCGTAATGTGGTTGTAGCGGGCGTCGAGCCAGGCGGTCCATGCTCCGATGTTGAGCGGGGTGACGGGCGCCGTCGGGAAAACGATCATGCCGCCCGGGTTGCCCGATACGGTGGATAGGACCATCAGACCTAGATTGACGCTGGCGTTGCCGTTCAAGCTAATGACCAGTTGTTTGAGAGACAGTACTTCCGCCTGCCCCTGGGTCATGCCCGGCCAGCCCTGGTTGTTGGCCGACCAGTTCGACGTGTTGTCGAGAACGATCAGGATATTGGTCGCCGTTCCCGCGCCGCCGGAGTTGCCACCGAAGACGTCGATGTCGTCTGCATGCGCAAGCGTTGGCGCCAACAGCATTCCCGCCCACATGAGCATGGTGCCGATCGTGCGAAAAATCATGTTCATGGGAAGACTCGCTTTGAAATGAAAGTTAAGGGCAGGTTTGCGAAGACGACACCCTCAAGGCTACCCCCTGATTTGCGGTCAGCCTGGCACCGGTCGTCGCGTCGCTCGCGGTTGCTGCAACGTCCCACAGGATATTGGTGCAAAGCGAATTGCTGGTGGAGGCACCCTCGGTGCCGAAGTCCTGACTGTTACCAAGCGTGCAGCCCTTGTCTTCCGCCTTGGCCAGGTTTAGCGATGCATTGGCAATGATCTGGTTCGAGACGCACTTCGGTACCACCGTCACGTTGATGTCGGTCGTGCCGTCACCATCGACGTCGACGCAGTCGGTGTTGGCGACGCCATTGCAAGGCGTCGGCAAGGCGTTGTTCGGCGTGGCAGAAAACTGAGCGGTGCTGATCGTCTTTTCGATCGCTCCCTGGGCCGCTGCGAGCGCCTGTAATTTTTGCTGCGAATTTGCCACCACCTGCAAATTACCTTTGCCGACACGAAATGAGGTCAGTGTCAGAATCGTCAGCAATACCAGCATGATCAGTCCGATCATCAGGACCGACCCTTTTTCGGCCATGCCCGGGCGGTCGCGGCGCAAGACGCCGGGTGGGCGATCGCGCTTCATGATGCGTTGCGTCCGGCGACGTTGAACAGCCTGACAGTAGTCGAATAAAGATGCCGACGGTATCCATCGCCGAACGGGCCGACCGAATTCAGCCCGCCGGCGGCGTTCCTGCCAAGCGTATAGATCTTGCTGTCGGAATAACCACTGGAAACGGTGTTGGTCCTGGCAAGTAAGTTGATCTTGACAGCGACCGTATTGCGCCAGTAGCTCTGGCAAACGTCTGGCAGGCACCCGTTGTAGCCATCCGGATCGGCCGTATAGACACCTGCCACGCCGGTCGTGCCGCCGCCGGCGATGATGCCGGCATCGAGTCCGTATTCGATCTGGAGATTGTCGATGCCTTCGACCAGCGGCACGATCGCAAAGCCGGCGGCGCCGAGTTCGGCGCGCTTGAGCGTCGGTATGCCGTCACCCGGCTTGTCGTTGTTCGCAACAAAAAAGATGTGCGTGCGCAAGCGCCGCAGGGGCGCAACCGTAGTGCAATCTTTTTGATGCAGGTTCAGCGTCGTGGTATCGGCACTCATACGGAAGAAGGCGCTAGCGGTAGCGGGAGAGACGACCGCGCCGATTTCGGTGAGGCTGTTGCAGGCCGATGCCTGAAAATAAACTGTCCCTGCAACGATGCCGTCGCATCCGGGCTCGCCAACGGCACAGGAACTGGCCCGGCGCACCACCAGGACATCGGTGCCTGCCTTGACGTCGGACAGGCATGTCAGCGTCGTTGCGTTGTTGTCATAGCCTTGCACTGACAGCGGCAGGGCCGCCGTCAGCGAGGCGATGTCAGTTGCGCAGGGGTCCGGTTTGCTGACCGGCGTCGGCAGCATCTTGAGAGCAGGCGGCGTGGCAGGATCGGGATCGGGATTGAGTTCGCCCAGGTAGCCGGCCGTATGAAACTCATTATTCAACAGTTCGACGGCGTAGCGTCCGTTGTCATTTTGTGCGCTGAGCCGGAACACTTCGTCCCGGGCCCGGCTGCTGTTGACGAAAATGGTGGCAATTCCGGCAATGAGCATCAATCCGATGGCCGCCGAAATCATCAACTCAAGCAACGTGAAGCCCTGCTGCAGGGCATGGATCCTGGTTTTCATGAGCAATCCGGCGTGCTTAGCACGAGCTGCGCCGACACGATCCGGCGCAACCGTTCATCGCTGCCGTACTGGCCGGTTCCGCAGGTCACATTCGGAGTGATGGTCGGATGCGCGCCCAGCCACGCGACGCTGAGCCGGTAGATCGCCGGCAGACAGCTGCCAGGCGTCGTATTGGCCGCCTGTACCATCTGGATGCAGCCGCGGCCATTGGACAGCCCGGCGGAGTTCATGCCAGCCTTTTGCTCGCCCGTGCCCTTCAAGGCGTTGCTCCATTCGCAGAGGTCCCTGGCGGCGCCGGCGGCAATCGCGGTGCAGTCGGTTGGCTGGGCGTCGCCAGTGCCGACCGCGCCGGTCGGCACATAGGACGCTGCCTGCGCCGTGTTGAGCCGAATCCGTTCCTGAATGTCAGCCAGCAGCGCGATGGCTTGCGCACGCTGATAGGATTCCGCCTCGCCCAGGCTGGCCTTTGCCTGGAACGCCGCGACGGCGAGCAGTCCAAACGAGACGATCAGCGCCGTGACCATCACTTCGATCAGCGAAAAGCCCGCTGCACGCGGCGCCCCGCGCTGCGAGATCGCCGCAAGCTTAGCCCTGTTCAGCAAGTCGCCGCCATGATGATGTAAGGCCGGCCGCTCAACCCCACCGATACACATGCCGTGGCGGTGCTCGAAGCGGGCGACGTCACCACGAACATCGGCGGCGCCGACGACGGCAACCGGCCCGAAGCATTGAAGGCAACCGAGGCCGGACCGCTGACGCTGACGCCCGCCGTGGCGCCACGGTCGTCGATGCTCACGCCACTGTTGTTCGGGTCGGCGACGATCCAGCCGCTTTGCCACGAACCGGCCTTTGCACTGACGGTAATCTGCGTGTTGCGCACCAAGGCTTCGCTGCGGGTACGGGACAGCGCTGCGTACAGTTCCGAGGCGACGCTCTTGGTGCGTGTGCGAGCAATCAGATCGGCAAACGATGGCGCTGCCAGTGCCGCGAAGATCGCAATGATGGCCAGCGAAACGAGTACCTCGATCAGGCTAAAACCCGATTGGCTGCCGTACCGGCGCAAAGGCCTGACGGTTACCATGACGATGCGGGCGTCTTGGCGCCGCTGTTGTCGATTGTCAGAGTACCATCCGAGGCTTGCGCCAAACCGGCTATCGGCGTGGTCGTCGCGGTAAAAGTCGGCGGTATCGTGGTTGATGCAACCATTGAAAATGTGTAATAGGTCGAGACCTGTTGAGGCGCTGTGACTTGCAATGCCGTCAGGTCTGGCGCGTAGGCGCGCGCATCAACCAGATACTGCTGCTGGCGGTGCGCCACATCCATCAGGAATGCCTGTGCATCGGCACGTCGAGCCCGCGCGATGTACTTCGCATAGGATGGCAAGGCAATCGCCGCCAGCAGCCCGATGATGGCGACCACGATCATCAACTCGATCAGCGTAAAGCCGCGTCGTCGTTGGTGCAGCCAAATGTTGGGAAGCCTTTTCATGGTCGGCCAAGCTCCGTATCCTGCGCCGTGCGGATGACCGCCGGCTTGATGTCTCCAGCCATTTGCGCGGTCAGAGTGGGGGGGGGGGGTTAAACAACGTACCCGGGAATGCCTACCCCGAATGTCGGGGCATGCTGCGCTTCAGTGCGGCGGAAGTGCCTGCTGCGAGCGTGTGTCGTGCTTGTCTGGCCGAGCCTATTCTTCAAATCTGCTTCAATAATATCTCATGTAATTCCTGTGAGCAACTTTACGCCACAAGTAGAAAAATTTTGTGGTTTTGAAGTAACGGGGCTCATTTGAGCAGTCGATCGCATTACCCAACCGAGCTTTCCTCGCATCGTTGAAGCAAGGCAGGTTCAAATCCGTTGCGGCTAAGGAACGTGCACGGAATAACGTCCCGATTTGAACGTGTCTGGCGGGGCGGATTGCAACGCAATCCGGGCACCATGAAGAGCCGCGCCGCGATGCAAGGCGAGAAGAGGAGTCATAGCGCGCTATGGCGACGATGAACAACGCCGCAGCACGCCCGCCAGACGCGGAACAAATTGGGAGGTTATTCCGTGCACGTTCCTTAGCGTCGGCCTGTGACCGGCACTTCGGTGACGACCTCCGGCAAACCCGACATGATCATCACCTGCACGCGCCGGTTGCGCATGCGGCCCTCGGCGGTGTCGTTGGGAGCCGCCGGCTGGTTCGAGCCATGGCCGACCGCCACCAGGCGATTGTCCGCGATACCGTTCTCAATGAACAGGCGGACCACGCCGCTGGCGCGCACGGCCGACAGTTCCCAGTTGGACGGGAATTGCGCCTTGCTGATCGGTACATTGTCGGTGTGGCCTTCGACCTGGATCGCATGGGCGTCGGTCTTCAGGATCGCTGCGATCGCTTTCAGCACCTCGCTCGACTCGGTGCCGAGCTTGGCTTCGCCTTGCGCGAACAGGATGCTGTCATTGATTTCGATGGAGACGCCGCGGCTGGTCTCGGTCACCCGCACCTTGCCCTGCGTGACCAGCGGCGCCAAGGCCTTCAGGAGATCGCGCGCGATGCCGGTCATTTGTTCCCGCTCGCGGCGCAACAGCGCATCGTTCGGACGCGGGCGCGGCAGCACCAGCGAAGGCGTGCGCTGCGGCATCACCGGCTCGGGTTCGTTGAGCATCGGACGCGGCTTGCCGAAGGCATTGATCAGCGAATTCGACAGCACCCGGTACTTGCCTTCGTTGACCGACGAGATCGCGTACATGACCACGAAAAAGGCGAACAGCAGCGTCATGAAATCGGCATACGACACCAGCCAGCGCTCGTGATTGTCCGGCTCTTCCTCGAAGCGCTTGCGCTGGTGCGGTTGTGGCTTGCGGCGGTCACGCATGGTCGCTCAGTAAAAAACGGCCGTAGCGCCGGCGGCGCCGCAGCAATGTGCGCAGCGCGCGCATCGTGGCAGGAGCGGAGTGGAGAGGCGGCTCATCCGAGATACGTCGCCATGCGTTCTTCGATCAGGCGCGGATTGTCGCCGGTGGCGATGCAACCGAAAGCGTCGGCCAGCATTTCGCGCTTCAGCACTTCGCGGTTGACGATGGTCTTGAGCTTGTTGCCGATCGGTAGAAATACCAGGTTGGCGAAACCGACGCCATAGATCGTGGCGACGAATGCAACGGCGATGCCGCTGCCGAGCCGGCTCGGATCGGACAGGTTTTCCATCACGTGGATCAGGCCGAGTACCGCACCCAGGATGCCGACCGTCGGTGCGTATCCTCCGGCGGCTTCCCACACCTTGACGCCCAGCCGCTGCTCGGTTTCATAGCCGGAGATCGCAATGTCCAGCGTCTCGCGCAATTTATACGGTTCGATGCCGTCGACCACCAAGCGCAAGCCTTTCTCGACAAAGGGATCCATCTTCTTGTCGAGGAAGCGCTCCAGGCTCAGCAGGCCTTCGCGGCGGGCGGTCGCGCTCCAGAGCGTGACATCGTGCATCAGTTTCCGGCTGTCGTCGACCGGCAGCACGAATGCCTGGCGCGCCATCTTGACGCCACGGATGAAGTTCGGCAGGCCGCTTTGCAGCAGTACCGCGCCCATGGTACCGATCATGACGATCGAAAATGCCGCCGGCTGCACCAGGGAACCGATGCGCCCGCCCTCCAGTACCTGTCCAAGCAAGACGCCCAGGAGCGCCAGCAGGAGTCCAGCTAGGCTACCCCAGTCCACGATTTTTCCCTCAGAGTGGCACGCATGCGTGCGACGGCCTGACTGTGCAACTGGCAGACGCGCGATTCGGAGACGCCCATCACGGCGCCGATTTCCTTCAGGTTCATTTCCTGCTCGTAGTACAGACCCATCAGGATCTTTTCCCGGTCGGGCAGCGCCAGGATGGCGTCGATGACGGCTTGCCGGAAGCCGGTATTCATCAATGCCTTCAATGGATCGTTGGATTCGTCGGTGCAGTAGCGGTCGAGGAAATGCTCGTTGCCGTCACCGTCATGAAAATCTTCGTAATACACCAGCTGATGGCCGCCACCGTCGGTCAGCAGGTCCTGGTATTCGGACAGCGAGAGTTTGAGTTGGCTGGCGACTTCGCTTTCGGTCGGCGAGCGGCCCAGGCGTTGCTGCAGATGATTCATGGCGACTTCGATCTTGCGCATGTTCTGGCGCATCGAGCGTGGCATCCAGTCGCTGCTGCGCAGTTCGTCCAGCATCGCGCCGCGGATGCGCTGCACCGCGTAGGTCTCGAACTGCGCACCGTGGGTTTCTTCATAGCGGTTGACGGCGTCGAGCAAGCCGATCATGCCGGCCTGGATCAGGTCGTCCACCTCGACGCTCGGCGGCAGCTTCGCCTTCATTTGATGGGCGAGTTTTTTCACCAGCGGCGCGTGGTCCTTCAGCAGTTCATTCTTGTCCGATTTGCCGTGCGCCGTATACATAAACGAAACCTCAAACTCCTGTAAAAACGCCCGCCGCCAGGCTCAGCGAACCGCCCACGCCGAGACGGCCAGCCAGCTGGCGAAATGCCACCGACGCGCGCGCCAGCGGGAAAGCTTCCACCACGCTGCGGCCGAGCCGGCTGGCGCGCGTGACATATTCATCGGCGGGCACCGCACCGAGCGAGGTCAGCTGCAACCCCAGGTAACGATTCGCTGCCCGCGCCATGTTTTCGAAGACCACGGCTGCTTCCTTCTCAGCCGCGCCAGTCACCAGCACGCTGAATGGCCGCCGTCCCAGTTGCGCATTGAGCCGCTTGATGATGCCGTATGCCTGCTTGATCGATGCCGCATCGGGCACCACCTGCACCACGATCTCGCCATTGGCCATGGCCGCCACCGGCAGCGCATCGTCGGCATCGAGTTCGGCATCGACCAATAAAATATCCGATTGCGAAGCCAGTACCCCAAATGCATTCGCCAGCCGCCGGCCACTGTCGACATCCATCGCCGACCTGCGCAACGAGCCGCGCGTCAGGGTCGCCACGCCAAAGCCCTGCGGCATCAACTGCGCCACTTCATCCAGCGCCCGCTCCTGCCGCGCCACGTCCTGCAAGGTCGCGCCCGGCTGCAAACCGAGTTGCGCCGCTATCCCGCGCGGCGCCGTGCAGGCGTCCAGCAACAGCACCGTATTGCCCGCCGCCGCCATCGATGCCGCCAGATTGGCCAGCATTGCACTTTTATCCAACTGTGGCGTGGCCGACATGAAGGTCACGATCTGCGGTTTCGGCCCGGCCAAAATCCGGCGCAATCCCTCGGCTTGGTCAAAATCGAAATTAGCCAAGATTCACCCCGCGCAGGCTCACGTCGTTCATGTTCCTTGCCGTGTTGGCCATCACCAGCGGCAGCTCCGCATCCTGGAACTGGAACGGTGCGGTCTCGCGCTTGAGCTTGAAGGCCCGGTCGACCAGGTACTGCTGGTTGGCGACATGCAGGTCTTCAGGCACGCGTTGACCATTAGCAACGTAGTATAGATTCAATTTCTGCCGGATGACTACATCTAAAACGTTGCCGATGGTTGCAGCTTCATCAAGCTTTGTCATGATGCAGCCGGTCAAACCATCACCCTGGTAAGCCCGGACAACTTCGTTGAGGGTTTCACCGGTCGAAGTCGCCGACAGGCACAGCAACCGCTTGACGTCGGTACCGGCGCCCGACAGCATCGCCACCTGTTCGGCCACCATCTTGTCGCGCTGGCTGACGCCGACGGTGTCGATCAATACCGTGTGCTTGCCCTTCAATTCGTCCAGCGCAATCTTCAGGTCGGCCTGGTCTTTTACGGAATGCACCATCACGCCCAGGATCTTGCCGTAGATGCGCAACTGTTCGTAGCCGCCGATACGATAACCGTCAGTGGTGATCAGGGCCAGCTTGCCGGGGCCGTGGCGCATCACGCAGCGCGCGGCCAGCTTGGCGGTGGTGGTGGTCTTGCCCACGCCGGTCGGGCCGACCAGTGCGAAGACACCGCCGCGCTCGATCATTTCGTTTTCATTGTCGATCGTGGTCAGGTTGCGCTCCAGGACAGACTTGATCCATTTCATGCCGCTTTCCTGGCTGCCGGCTTCCGGCATTTTTTCGATCAAAAAGCGCGCCAGGCTGGCGGAGAAACCCGCTGCCAGCATCTCGCGCAGGACCGCCGACTTCACCGGCTCGCGCTTGGCCTGGCTGGTCCAGGTCAGTTCGGCCAGCTGCGACTCGAGCATGCTGCGCATCGAGCGGATCTCGTTCATCATCGCGCTCATTTCCTGGCTGCCGACATTGGCTTGCGCCGGCTGGGCCGATGCCGCGAGCATCTGTGCAGGTTGATGCTGCTGGGCGCGCTGCGCATTGTCGCGTGCATTGCCCAACGCTTCGGACAGGCCGGCAGCCTGATCATGGTCGCGGCCCGATTCCATCCGGCGCGCCGTCGAGAACGCCGCCAGCGTCGGCTCCGCAGCCGGCAGGGCAGCCGTGCGCTGGTCCGCGGTCGGCGCCAGGGATGACATGTCGTCGCTGGCCAGGGCCAGGATCTCGACGCTGCCGTTGACGCTACGATTCGACAGGATCACGGCATCGGCGCCGAGTGCGTCACGCACCTTGCGCAATGCCTCGCGGGTCGAACTGGCGGAGAATTTTTTCACGTTCATGCTTGAGCTCCAACGAGGCTGGTGACTTTAATGGTCTTTGAATCGGGGACTTCTGAGTGCGACAACACTTTTAACTGGGGAATTGCGCGGCGCAGGAAGCGCGCCAGCAGGGCGCGCAGCGGACCCGGCACCAGCAACACCGGCGTCAGGCCCATCTGTTCCTGCTGGCGGGTGGCCTGTTCGGTCTGGAATGCCAGGGTATCGGCCAGGCCCGGCTCGATTCCGGCGCCGTCCGGCCCGCTGGCCTGCAGCGCCTGCATCAACAACCGCTCGAGCCGGTTATCCAGCGTCATGACGGCCAATTCGTTCGTGCCGGGGAAAATCTGCTGGACGATCGCCCGGCCCAGCGCAATCCGCACCAGGGCGGTCAGTTCGTTGGCCTCGACCGTGATGCTGGCGTTCTCGGCCAGGGTTTCGATGATGGTGCGCATGTCGCGGATGTGCACGCCTTCGGTCAACAGGTTCTGCAGAACTTTCTGCAGGGTCGACAGTGAAATCATTTTCGGCACCAGGTCTTCGACCAGCTTCGGCGATTCCTTGGCCAGGTGATCCAGCAGCTGTTGCAGCTCCTGGCGGCCCAGCAGTTCGGCGGCGTGACTCGTGATCAGGTGGTTCAAGTGCGTGGCGACCACGGTGCCGGCGTCGACCACGGTGTAACCCATGGCCTGCGCCTGTTCACGCAGCGATGCATCGATCCAGGTCGCAGGCAGGCCGAAGGCCGGGTCAGTCGTCAGCGGTCCGGGCAGCGGGCCGCTGACCATGCCGGGATTGATCGCCAAAAACTGGCCGGTCATCGATTCGCCGCTGCCGACTTCGACACCTTTCAAGGTGATGCGGTAGGCGGTCGGCTTCAGTTCCAGGTTGTCGCGGATGTGCACCGGTGGTGACAGGAAACCGACTTCCTGCGCGAATTTTTTACGGATGCCCTTGATGCGACGCAGCAGCTCGCCGCCCTGCCCCTTGTCGACCAGGGGAATCAGGCGGTAACCGACTTCCAGGCCAAGCGTATCGACCGGCATGACGTCCTGCAGCGTAGCTTCTTCCATTTCCGGCGCCGTGACGATCGGTGCGGCTTCGGCTTCGTCAGCTGGCGCCAAGGCGCGTTTTTCGCGCTGGGTGATGGCGTAGGCGGTACCGGCCATGATGCCGGCCAGGAGGATGAAGGCGATGTGCGGCATGCCGGGGATCAGGCCCATGCCGCCGATGATGGCGGCGGTAATGTAGAGCACCTGTGGTTTGGCAAACAACTGGTTGATCAGCTGGCCGCCGATGTCCTGGTCGCTGGCCACGCGCGAGACCACCACGCCGGCTGCGGTGGAGATGATCAGCGATGGAATCTGCGCCACCAGGCCGTCACCGATGGCCAGCAAGGTGTAGGTCTTGATGGCCGCGTCGAAGGCCATGTCGTGCTGGATCATGCCGACCATGAAGCCGCCGATGATGTTGATGACGGTGACGATGATGCCGGCCACGGCGTCGCCGCGCACGTATTTGCTGGCGCCGTCCATGGCGCCATAGAATTCGGCTTCCTGCGCGACTTCGGTGCGGCGGCGGCGGGCCTCGGCTTCGACGATCAGGCCGGCATTCAGGTCGGCGTCGATCGCCATCTGTTTGCCGGGCATCGCATCGAGAGCAAACCGGGCGCCGACTTCGGCGATCCGGCCGGCGCCCTTGGTGACGACCGTGAAGTTGATGATGGTCAGGATCACGAACACCACGATACCGACCGTGTAGTTACCGCCGATGAGGAAGTGGCCGAAGGCTTCGATCACCTTGCCGGCTGCGTCCGGACCGGTGTGGCCTTCGGTCAGCACCACGCGGGTGGAGGCGACGTTCAACGACAGGCGCAGCATGGTCGACACCAGCAGCACCGTCGGAAACGCCATGAAGTCGAGCGGCTTGATGGTGTACAGGCTGGTCAGCAGCACGATCACCGACAAGGCGATGTTGAAGCTGAAGAAAATGTCGAGCACGAAGGCCGGCAGCGGCAGCACCATCATCGACAGCATCATGATGATGATGATCGGCGCGGCGAACGCCCGTGAATCCATGCGCGGCATCCAGGCTGGCAGTTTCAGGGAATTCATGGTGTCGGCCCGAGGTTGAGGTTGGTATTCCTGGTTTTGTCAGCATTTGCAGCGCCGTCAGGCGGCGCAATCAATGCGGCGTTCTTCGCTGCCATGGCGGCGTCGGCAGCGGCCTTGAATGCAGGGTTGTGCGGATCCATCTGCGGCGGCACGTCCAGCTCTTGCGGCAGCACCGGTTTGTATCCGCCCGATTTTGCATACGAACGCAACTGGAACACATAGGCCAGCACTTCTGCCACGGCCGTGTACAGCGCTTCCGGAATTTCATCGCCGAGCTCGGCGTGCTGATACAGCGCACGCGCCAGTGGCGGCGCTTCCAGCGTCGGGATGTTGTGCTCGCCGGCGATTTCGCGAATGCGCGCGGCGACCGCGTCGGCGCCCATAGCCACCACCCGCGGCGCGCCCATCTTGCCGTCGGCATAACGCAGCGCCACGGCATAGTGGGTCGGGTTGGTGACGACCACGTCGGCGGTCGGAATCTCGCTCATCATGCGGCGCTTGGCCATCTCGCGCTGCTGCTGGCGGATCTTCGCCTTGATCTCGGGATTACCGTCGGATTCCTTGGCTTCCTGCTTCACTTCGTCGCGCGTCATCTTCAGCTTGTCCGAGTAATGCCAGAGCTGGTACGGCACGTCGATGGCGGCGATCAGGATCAGGCCGCAGACGATGGCGATGAATGTGGTCAGCATCAAATGACCCAGGTGCGCCGTGCCCGCCACCAGCGGCTCCACGCCCAGGCCGATCACGGCATCGAACTGCCTGGCGATGACCGTGTAGCTGATGGTGCCGACCACCACTGCCTTGCCGATCGCCTTGCCGAGTTCGACCAGGGAATTCTTGGAAATCAGGTTGGTGATGCCGGTGAGCGGATTCAATTTGCCGAAGTTCGGCGCCAGTGCCTTTCCGGAAAACAGCCAGCCGCCGATCAGCATTGGCGTGGCTGCAGCGACCAGCAAGAGGATGCCGGCCAGCGGCGCGAATGCCATGAACAATTGGCCGAGGTTGCCGGCGATGCGCGCCGACAGCAGTTCGAAGTCGTACACCTGGGCGCGGTCGAGCGTCAGGCCGGTCACCAGCATGTGGTTCAGGCTGCGCACCATGTTGTCGCCGGTGGCCCACAGACCGCCGCCAGCGGCAATCAGGAGGGTGCAGGTGGCCAGCTCACGCGAACGCGGGACGTCGCCGTCTTCCCGGGCCTTGTCCAGCTTTTGCTGGGATGCCGGTTCCGTCTTTTCGAGATCGCTGCCTTCGGCCATGGCCGACTCCTGGGGGTGTTCCGAAAGCGCCAACACGACGCCTTACCGGACTCTCAGGGACGATTATCGAGGCGAGACCTTCACTGGCATCGGGGGAACAGGCAGGGAAAGGGGTGCTTTATCGTGGTTGCGCTGCAGGAATAAAACCGGGATTCTGCAGGCGGGGTAAAGCGTGAGGTAAAACGAATGGTAAAGCGCACGCTGAAATCGAAAGCGGCCGCCGGATTGCATCGGCGACCGTGGCCAGCAGCACCATTACAACTTCAGGTTCTGCGCCCAGACCAGCGCATCGTTGTGGGCCTGGTTAACCTTGTCCGGACTGATGAACAGCGCTTCGGCCAATTCGGCGATCGGACCGTTGTTGAATTCACCAGACTCCGCCAACCGCAGGAACGGACCGTACATCCCTTCCCGGCTCAACAGCGCTTGCGTGACGGGTTCGGAGAGCTGTATGTTGTCCAGCACTTCTTCCATCGGCACGCCGAGCAAGCGGTCGAGCAGCGAGAACATGCCGGCCACGAACAGGTTTTCGGCTTCATTCTTTGGCAAGAAATTTTTGCCCAGCAGTTCGGCGAAGCGGGCCCGCACGATCGCGGTCTGCATCAGGATTGCCGACTGGCCGCCGGTGGTGGCGGTTGCCAGCAGCACTGACAACCAGCGGTACAGGGGCGAATAACCCAGCATCGCCACCGCATGGCGCAGCGACTGGATCTCCGTGCCCAGGCCGAAACCGGCCGAGTTAATGTAGCGCAGCAGCTTGTACGAGAGCGCGGCGTCGCGTTTGAGCACGTCCTCCAACTGACGCACGTCGGCATTCTTGCGCACCATGTCCATCAGTTGCAGGATCATGGCCTGGGCCGGATTGAGTCCCTTCGCGGGCATCGCACCGGTGGCGCGCGGCGTCAGGTACAGGTTGCCGATGAAGGCGTCGAGCCCCAGCGAAGCGCAGGAATCGTATTCCTGCCAGGTGCTGATCTGGCGCGCGATCATGCGCACGGACGAATTTTTCAGCGCGCCGTAGATCTTCGCCTGGGTCGCAAAATCGGTCGTGGCGAAATGGATTTCGATATGCGTTGCCAGCGGCAGCAAGGTCTTGTCGGTGGCGATGGCATTGGCTTCGCACAGCGAAATGCCGAAGCCTTTGTCGCGCAGGGTCTTGACCGCGGCAGCGACCTCGGGGTCGGCCAGGGCCGCCAATTTCATGGTCAAGACGATATGCTTGGCCGGCAGGGCCAGCACTTCCTCCGACAGCAGGAGACTGGTCTCGGCCATCAGGAAGATCTTGTTGGCGCCCAACAGCCAGCCGTTTTCTTCGTCCTGCATCTGGTCTGCAACGAAGCTGGCCAGGGCCCGGAAATCGTCTGCCGGCGTGACGATTTCGCGATCCGATTCCGGATGCTGGACGCTGAGTTCGTAACCGATGATCTGCTGTTTGGTGTCGAGCAGCGGTTCGCGAACCAGAAAATTCAAGTCATGCATGGAGGGCTATCCCGAATCGTGAAAAAAAAAGGATCAAGAATGACGGATCAAGCGTGAAGGATCAAGAACGAGCGATCAAGAATGAACAATTCGAACCGCGCTGCAAGACGAGAGCGCAGCCGACCGGTGCCTGCCCAGCGCATTGCGGCACATTGCGGCACGTTGCGGCACATTCCGGCACGCTGAAACCGATCGTGTCGCAACAGCGCGCAGATCGCCGGCTCAGCCGCCGGCAGCGGCCAGCTTTTCGAAGATCTTGCCGAGCTTTTCGTCCAGGGTGGCTGCCGTGAACGGCTTGACGACGTAGCCATTGGCGCCGGCCTGGGCGGCGGCAATGATGTTTTCTTTCTTGGCTTCGGCCGTCACCATCAGGACAGGTAACTTTGCCAGGGCCGGGTCGGCGCGTATGTTCTGCAGCATGGTCAAGCCATCCATGACCGGCATGTTCCAGTCGGAGACCACGAAATCGAATTTTTCTGCTCGCAGCTTGGCCAATGCCATCGATCCGTCCTCGGCCTCGTCGACGTTGGTGTAGCCGAGTTCCTTGAGCAGGTTGCGCACGATGCGGCGCATGGTCGAAAAATCATCGACGACGAGAAACTTAGTATTCGGACCAGCCATGAGGACTCCATGAATTCGTGACGATGTGACTTGCTTTCCAACACCTTATTATGCACCGCCACAGCGGAGCACTCGCATCGAATCGTTACCATAAGCAGAAAAAATGTTTTCCCGAGAACCCAATATGCGACACCGGGGGCCAATCGGGCGCTGCCGTGGACCGCTACGACCGCAGAGCGTGTCGCAGATCCGGTCGAAGTCAGGCCGCATTGAGGCCGCATTGAGGCCGCAACCAGCCCGCAATCAGCTCGCAATCAGCCCGCAGTCAGCCCCCGAATCAGGCTGCCTTCGACCTGCCCCAGCCACGCGCCTCACACCCGCAGGGAACGGCTGCCCTGCGCTGCCAGAAAGCCCAGCACCATCCCCGGCAAGGCGCTCAGTGTGCCCACTTCATGCGCTGCGCCGATGGCAATGGCTTCGCGCGGCATGCCGAAGACCACGCAGCTGGCTTCATCCTGGGCGAAGGTATGGGCGCCGGCATTTTTCATGGCCAGCATGCCGAGCGCGCCATCCTTGCCCATGCCGGTCAGGATCACGCCGACGGCGTTCTTGCCAGCGGCCTGGGCCGATGAATTGAACAGCACGTCGACCGATGGCCGATGGCGATTGACCGGTGGGCCGGCGTCGAGCTGGGTCACGTAATTGGCGCCGCTGCGGACCAGCAGCAGGTGCGAATGACCGGGCGCGATGTACGCGTGGCCCGGCAGGATCCGTTCCCCGCCTTCCGACTCCGAGACCGAGATCCTGCACAGGCTGTCGAGCCGCTTGGCGAACGAGCGCGTGAATCCCTCCGGCATGTGCTGCGTGATCAGGATGCCGGGGCAATCCGAGGGCATCTGCATCAGGAAATCCTTGATCGCCTCGGTACCGCCAGTGGAAGCGCCGATCACGATCAGCTTTTCGCTGCTGGTCAAGGGATTGCGCAGTTGCGGCAGCGGGACGCCGTGACCGCTTTTGGCGTCACCGGCTGCGACAATCTGGCGTGGCTTGATGCGCGCTTTCGAGGCGGTCCGGATCTTGTCGGTGATCAGTTCTGTGTACTCCAGCATGCCGCTCTGGATCGACAGTTTCGGCTTGGTGACGAAGTCGACCGCCCCGAGTTCCAGCGCGCGCAGCGTGATCTCCGAGCCACGATCGGTCAGCGACGACACCATGACCACCGGCATCGGCCGCAAGCGCATCAATTTTTCCAGAAAATCCAGGCCATCCATGCGTGGCATTTCGACATCCAGCGTCAGCACGTCGGGACTGGTCTGTTTGATCAGGTCGCGCGCCACGATCGGGTCCGGCGCCATGCCCACGACTTCCATGTCGGGCTGGCTGTTGATGATCTCTTTCATGACGCTGCGGATGAGTGCAGAGTCGTCGACGATCAGTACCTTGATTTTCATTGGTGGCACGCCTGACTGAGAAGATTTTGCCGGATGCGGCACCGCGCCCACAGGTCAATGCCGCGCGGCTTCAAAACAGGTCCACCGATCCGGCCACATCGCCGGTTTGCAGCCGGCTGGCGTAATCCTGTTCGCGGTTGACCAGGGTATTGTTGTTGAGCTGCTTGAGCTTCTTGACCAGCACCTTGCCGGTCCTGGGGAAAAAATATACCTTGCGCGGATGGATGTCGTTCAAGTCCTCGGCCACGCAGCGGATGCCTTCGGTCTTCAGGTAATTGCGTACGAACTGGGCATTGCGCTCGCCGACGTTGATCGCCACGAAGCCGCGCAAGACGTTGCCGCCGCCGAAGACCTTGGCTTCGAGGTTTTCGCGCCGGGCGCCGGCCTTGAGCAATTCGTTGATCAGCACTTCCATCGCATAGGTACCGTATCGCATCGACGCCGACACCGGGCTATCGCCGTCCGCGCCGTCGGGCAGCATGAAGTGATTCATGCCGCCGACGCCGGAGACACGGTCGCGCAGGCATGCGGAGACACACGAGCCGAGTACCGTGACGATCATCATGTCCTTGGCGGTGAAGTAGTACTCACCGGGCAAAATCTTGGCGGCATCGCGATCGAAGGTGCGATCGAAATACACGTTCGTTGCCAACTGCTCTTGGGCGGGTGCGCTCATGTACGCTTATCTACTCTTTCTCAGACGCTGCGCGGCGGCAGTTTTCGGGTGCCGCCCTGATCGAGCTCATACACGGTTTTTCCGCGTAGCTTGAACGCGTCGGACACATACAGGAAATTTTCGGAATGGCCGGCAAAAAGCAGGCCCTCCGGCTTCATCAGCGGCGCGAAGCGCGAGAGAATTTTACCCTGCGTCGGCTTGTCGAAATAAATCATCACGTTGCGGCAGAAAATCACGTCGAACGGTCCCTTTACCGGCCAGTCGTCGCCCAGCAGATTGAGCTGCTTGAAGCTGATCAGCTGGCGCAGTTCGGGACGCACGCGCGCCAGCCCTTCCTGCGCGCCACGCCCGCGCATGAAAAACTTCCTGGCCCGTTCCGGCGCCAGCTTGTCGAGCCGATCCATGCCGTACACACCCTCGGCGCCAGTTGCCAGCACATTCGTGTCGATGTCGGTGGCGACGATGCGCACCGGCGGCGTCATCGTGTTGAAGGCTTCGCACATGGTCATGGCGATCGAATACGGCTCTTCGCCGGTGGAGCTGGCCGAACACCAGATCTCGATCGGCTCCTTCATCCGCCTGGCATGCTCGGCCAGGATCGGAAAGTGGTGCGATTCGCGAAAGAACGAGGTCAGGTTGGTGGTCAGCGCATTGGTGAAGGCTTCCCATTCCCGGGCGTCGCGGCCGCTCTCCAGATCGTCGAGGTACTGCTTGAAGGAGCCGACGCCGATGGCGCGCAGGCGCCGCGCCAGCCGGCTGTAGACCATCTCCTGCTTGCTCTCGGCCAGTGCGATGCCTGCCTTCTTGTGGATGAGCGCGCGTACCCGCTGAAAGTCGTGGTCGCTGAACACGAATTCCTTGACCGTCTCGGAACGGCCTGCCTGGGCTGATTTCATCGTCGCTGCTTTCCTGTACCGATCTGGGACGGCGTCATGTCGCGGTTGTAACTGTACAAATCGTTGTCATTGTTTTTATTGCTCCCCGGCGGAACGATAGCCGATCCGGAAGCCCCCCCAATGGCGGCCGTCGACGTTGATCGGCACCGACAGATCGTGCATGACTTCACCGGTGTCGCGCTTGTAGGTCTGCAGCAGGAACGCATCGATGTTCGCGCCACAGCGCGAGCCGGTGCGGTCGCTGAATATCCGCTTGGTCCGATTGTTGGCCAGGTCGCGGTCGTAGTCACCCGTGAGCGGCTGAGAAAACTTGCGGTTGTGGGTAGGGAAATAACCGTTGCTGTCGACCGCGCCGGCATACGCCAGATGCGGCATCGCCACCAGTACCGCTTCCTGCAGCGCCGGCAGTACGCGATCGGTGAAGCTGTCGAACTGCGACGTGTGCTTTTGCGGATTGGTGCCGGGAATCGGGACATAGCGGCGGTCGAACAGCGCCTCTGCCGTGATCTGGCCGCTGGCGATCGCTTCACTGAACAGCGCGCCGATCTGGTCGGCGGTTTCCCTGGCGATCCGCAGGACCGGATCATGCGGCGACTCGACGCCGCTGACTACCGTCACCTTGAACAGCTCTTCGGCCTGCTCGGACAGCTGCATGGCCGATCCGACCGCATGCGGCAAGGCATCCTGCGTGGCGAGCATGCCATCGCGCACCTTGAGCATCGATTTCGCGAGTGCATGGGTGGTGGCGACGTTTTCACGCGAAGCCGTGGCGATCGCCAGGATCTCACCCTCGGAGTCCCCGGCCGAGCGTTCGATCTTGCCGAGTACGGCATGGATCTGTTCGACATTGCGTGACGCTTCGGTGACGGTGGCGGTGACTGCATCCATGCCACCGGCGGCGGACTCGGCCTTGTCATTCATGGCACGCACCATGGTGCCGATTTCATCGGTCGCTTCGCGGGTGCGCTGGGCCAGCTGCCGCACTTCGTTGGCGACGACGGCGAAGCCACGGCCGTATTCGCCGGCGCGCGCCGCTTCGATGGCCGCGTTCAGGGCCAGCAGATTGGTTCGTGCGGCGATTTCATTGATGGTCTCGGTGATGCCGTGGATTTCGCGCGACTTGGTCTTCAGCTCCGTCATCACGCCGGAAGCCAGCTCGGCTTCCTTGCGCGCGCGATTGATGCGTGCCAGGCCTCGATCGACCTCGGCCCGGCCGGCGACACTGACGCTGCGCACGTCGGCGGCGAGCTTCGAGGCCTGCTCGGCGTTGACGGCGATACGCTCCATGGCATCGGCATTCTGTTCGGTCTGGCTGAGAATGGCATCGGTGCTGGCCACGTCCTGTTCGACCTTTTTCTTGACCGAGTCGATGAAGTACGCTGTCTCCGCCGCCCGGATCATCATGCGATCGATCTGCCCGCCAACTGCTGCGGCGAAGGTTTTGTGCGCGACACGGACGCCGCGCGTCAACGCATGGGCAGTGCCGGCCGCCGCCAGTCCGATCAGCATCGCCGACAGCATTGGAAAAGAGGCCGTCATGCCACTGGCACGTTCGGCCGTGAACAGCAGCGCGCTCACGGCCAGGATCGCCGCCAGCAGAACAGCCGACTGTAGTATCCGTTTCTGCATCACGTTTCCTTCGAATCGACGGGCCGCTTCAAGCGGCGATCTTTTCGATCAGGCCCATATCGGCGCTCGACATCAGGCGGTCGATATCGATGAGGATCAGCATCCGCTCGTCGAGCGTACCCAGGCCGATCAGGTAGTCGGAATTGAAGGCGGTACCCATTTCCGGCGGCGGCTTGATCTCGGCTGCCGACAGGGTGATCACGTCGGAGACGCTGTCGACCACCATGCCCATGATGCGTCCACCGATGTTCAGGATGATCACCACCGTGAACTGGTCGTAGGTCGGTTCGCCAAGCTTGAACTTGATGCGCATGTCGACGATCGGCACGATGATGCCGCGCAGGTTGACAACACCCTTGACGAAGTCGGGTGCATTGGCGATCCGCGTGACCTGTTCGTAGCCACGGATTTCCTGAACCTTCAGGATATCGATGCCGTACTCTTCGCGCCCGAGCGTAAAGGCCAGGAATTCATTGCCGGCGATGTCATGGGCGGTCTTGGCGCCATCGGTCGTGGCGGAGGAACTGGTATTGAGCATGTCGATTCCTTGGTTGATTAATCGGAGTTCAGTCGGCGTTCAATCGGAGTTCAATCAAACGTCAGTCGGTTAGAACGGTCTGTCCGCTCAGCTGTTGACTAGAGCGCAGCAGGGCCGCGACATCGATGATCAGCGAGACGCCGCCATCGCCCAGAATGGTGGCGCCGGAAATGCCGGCCACCTTGCGGTAATTCGATTCCAGATTCTTTACCACCACCTGCTGCTGCCCCACCAGTTCGTCGACGAACAACGCCGCGCGCCGACCGTCGGATTCCAGAATCACCAGGATGCCGCGGGCCGGATCGACATGCACCGGCACGATGCCGAACATCTGGTACAACGGGATCAGCGGCAGATATTCACCACGGACCTTGATGACCTGGCCCTGGCCGCTGATGCCCTTGATGTCGACGGCAGCCGGTTGCAGCGATTCGACCACGTAGCCGAGCGGCAGGATGTAGATTTCTTCGCCGACCTTGACCGACATGCCATCGAGGATGGCCAGGGTCAGTGGCAACGAGATCGAAATCGTCGTGCCGAAACCACGCGCCGAGCGTATCTCCACATTGCCGCCCATTGCAGCGATGTTGCGCTTGACGACATCCATGCCCACACCGCGACCGGAAATGTCGGTGACTTCTTCTGCCGTGGAAAATCCGGGTGCGAAAATCAGTTGCCAGACTTCGGGGTCGAGCATGTCATCGCTGACCGCCAGGCCCTGCTCCCGCGCCTTTGCCAGGATCCGTTCGCGACTCAGGCCACCGCCGTCGTCGGTGACCTCGATCACCACATTACCGCCCTGGTGGCCGGCCGACAGCGACAGGCGCCCGGTCTCGCCCTTGCCGGCCGCAGTCCGCTGCGCCGGCATTTCGATGCCGTGGTCGATACTGTTGCGAACCAGGTGTGTCAGCGGATCGACGATCCGTTCGATCAAGCCCTTGTCCAGTTCGGTGGCGGCGCCGAAGGTGACGAATTCCACCTTCTTGCCGAGCTTGGCCGCCAGATCGCGCACCATGCGGGGAAACCGGGAAAACACATAATCCATCGGCATCATGCGAATCGACATGACCGCTTCCTGCAATTCACGCGTATTGCGCGTGAGCTGGCCGACGC
>JAYUWF010000439.1:0-8797 GCA_043753685.1 Herminiimonas sp. | reverse complement strand
CGATCAGGTTGACGCTGGCGCCGGCGATGATCAGTTCGCCGACCAGGTTGATCAACTGGTCGACTTTTTAGATGCTCACGCGAATCGAGCTCGATTCGGTACTCTGGCTGGACTTGTCGGCTTCGCGGCGCGGGTTCGAGCGCTTTTCATCGATGGCGGCGGGTATCTGCTGCTGCTCGTCGATATCGGCAGAACGCGCTGCCGCGCCGGATTCGGCGTCGCCCGCGGCCTGCTCGGCGTTGCTCTCGCGCGGCGCGAACGGCGCGAAGAAACCATAGCCCTGCGCGTCTTCGCGCGCCTTGTCGGCGGCTGCGGCGTGCTCCGCCATGACCTGGGATCCGGCCATCTGGCGCGGATCGAAAGGCTCGAAAAAACCGAAGCCCGGATCGTGTTTGTCAGGTCCGTCTTTAACTCCGCCTTCAGCATCGCCCCCGGTGTCGCCGGCCCGATGCAGGCGAATGCTGAGTTGATCCGGCTCCATGATGAAGGAGCAGATCGCCATGATTGCCTGCGCATCTTCAGCGGTGTCGAGGACGAATGCCGTCGTACCGCCGTGTTGCGGAAAAATTTCGAGTGTGCCCAGCAAGCCCAGTTCGGCAGCCAATGCGGTGGTGTCGCGTTCCGGCATCGCCGGCAGGATCACGTCGAAGCGCTGCAATCCGGCAGCAAGCGGCAGGCTCGGCGTGACCAGCCGGGTACGCGCTGCGGGCGTGGCGCTGCCAGGGCCACTGTCGTTGGACAGCGACTCTAGGCGCCGCCGGGTGCCGGCAACCGCGCCGGCATCGACCGCGGTATGCAGCCGATGGCCGTCGAGCTGCATCTTGAGGACATCCTTGGCTTCCAGGAAGGCATCCACATGCTCGGCGGTCAGCGCCATCTCGCCCTTGCGAATCAGGTCCAGCAGGGTCTCCAGCACATGCGTGACCTCGGTCAGATCGGTGATGCCGAACGTGCCGGCGCCGCCCTTGATCGAATGCGCGGCCCGGAAGATCGCGTTCAGATCCTCGTCGTCCGGCATATCGAGATCGATCGCCAGCAACAGCTTTTCCATTTCGGCCAGCAGCTCTTCCGTCTCGTCGAAGAAGACTTGAAAAAACTGGCTCATGTCAATCGTCATCGCACCATCCCATCCTGCGTCGCGCCGTGGTTGCCAGCACGCCCGTCCATCATCCGATGACCTTTTTGACGACCTCGATCAGCCGCTGCGGATCGAACGGCTTGACCAGCCAGCCGTTGGCGCCGGCAGCACGGCCCTTGGATTTCATTTCATCGCTCGATTCGGTGGTCAACATCAGGATCGGCACGCGCTCGTAGGTGGCCATCGCGCGCAAGGCGCGAATCAGGCTCAGTCCATCCATGCGCGGCATGTTCTGATCGGTCAGCACCAGGTCGAACACCTGGGTGCGGGCTTTTTCCAGACCATCCTGGCCGTCGACCGCTTCCGTCACCTGGTATCCGGCCGCACGCAGGCTGAAGACCACCATCTGCCGCAGCGATCCCGAGTCATCCACTGCCAATATCGATTTTGCCATTTCAACTCCTGCAATTCATTCAATTCAAAACAATTCGATGTCGCCGCTTTCCATGTGCGTCTGGGCGACTGCCTTGCGCGCGACCGTACCCTGGCGGATGCTGGTTTCGTTCAGCGATGCGTTCACCGATCGCAGCAGAGTCAGCACCACTTCGTCCTGGCCGCCGCCGTTCAGGTCGAGGCCGCGCCCGCCGACGGTGTGCAGCACTTCGCGGAGTCCGACCACATGGCCGACCGCGCGACCGATGAGCTGGCTGGTCATGTCCTGGAACTGCAGCGCCGTCACTGCGGCATTGATGTGCGTATCGGTGACCTGCTGCAGGCGCGCGATATCGGCGCGCAGCTCGGGCGTCAGCACGGCACCGTCCGGCAGCGCCGCAAGCGCCGACTGCTGCGCTGCGACTGCTTCGTGGATGCCAATGAATTGCTTGCCCAGATTGTCGATCGCATGACCCAGCAGGTCGGTGGTTTGCTGCAGATCGGCGTCGATCTCGGTCAGATGCAGGTCGCCCTGCTTCGACAGCAAGCTCAACAATTGCAGCAACTGCGCGGCCACGTTGTCCGGGTGGCTCATGTCTGCGCGCCGAGCGCCGCGTGGCGCCGGGTCAGGCCCGAGACAAGGCAACCGTCCGGATCACTTCTGCGGTGCACGAGCGGCCTCCGCTTTTGGATCAACCGGTGCTGCCGGTGCTGCCGGCGCTGCCGGGTCGGGTGCCGCCGTCGCGGCGACCTCGGCTGCCGACGGCTTTTCGCCTTCCTTGGTGATTGCTTCCTCAGCCCGCTTGTTCATGACGATGATGCTGATGCGGCGATTGACCGGGCTCATCGGATTGTCCTTGTCGAACGGTACCGCCGACGACAGCCCGACCACCCGCAAGACCTTGCCCTCATCCATGCCGCCGGCAATCAGCGCGCGGCGCGATGCGTTGGCGCGGTCGGCCGACAGTTCCCAATTGCTGTAACCCTTTTCGCCGCTCGAGTAAGCGGCAGCGTCGGTGTGACCGGACAGGCTGATCTTGTTGGGCATGTCGTTGAGAGTCTGGCCGATCTCGAACAGAATTTCCTTGGTATAGGGCTGCAGTTCGGCCTTGGCCAGTGCGAACATGGCGCGGTTTTGCTCGTCGACGATCTGGATGCGCAGGCCGTCGGTGGTGATGTCGATCAGGAGCTGCTTTTTATATTGGCGCATGGTCGGCGAGGCTTCGATCATGGCGGTGATTTTCGATTTCAAGCCTTCCAGGCGTGCCAGTTCGAGACGTTCCAGTTCCGCCTTGGCGGCGCCCAGGTTGTAGCTCTTTTTCGGTTGTGGATTGTCACCCTTCTTTTGCTGGCCATCCTTGCGCGTCAGGTCGCGGCCGCCACCCTGGATCACGCTGGAACTGTCGCCACTGCCGGAGCCGCCCTGCATGGCGACCTTCAAGGGCGTCTTGAAGTATTCGGCGATACCGTTCATGTCGCCCTTGGAGGTCGACCCCAACAGCCACATCAACAAAAAAAACGCCATCATCGCGGTTACGAAATCGGCATAGGCGATCTTCCATGCGCCGCCATGATGGCCGCCGCCACCCTTCTTGATGCGCTTGACTATGATGGGGCGTAGACCTTCATCCGCCATGACGATTTCCGATGCTGTTGTTCACGCGATTGATGACGAGGTTGCGTTATTTCGATTTCGACTGCTTGATGTGTTCTTCGAGTTCCGAGAACGACGGCCGCTCGGTCGAGAACAATACCTTGCGCCCGAACTCGACCGCCAGCGCCGGTGCATAACCGTTCAGGCTGGCCAGCAAGGTCACCTTCACGCACTGGAACATCTTCGACGACTCGTGCAGCTTTTGCTCCAGCAGGCTCGACAGCGGGCCGACGAAACCGTACGCCAGCAAGATGCCGAGGAACGTGCCCACCAGCGCATGCGCGATCAACATGCCCAGTTCGGACGGCGGCAGGCCGACCGATTCCATCGTGTGCACCACGCCCATTACCGCGGCGACGATACCGAAGGCCGGCAGGCCGTCACCGAGCTTGGCCACGCAATGGACCGGAACTTCGCCTTCGACGTGATGGGTTTCGATTTCGTTGTCCATCAGGTTTTCGATCTGGAAGGCATCCATGTTCCCCGACACCATCAGGCGCAGGTAATCGGTCATGAATTCGACGATGTGGTGATCCGACATGACGCTCGGATACTTGCTGAAGATCGGGCTGTCGTGCGAGTTCTCGATGTCGCCCTCGATCGACATCAGACCTTCCTTGCGCACCTTGCTGAGGATCTCGAACAGTAGCGTCATCAAATCCATGTAGAGAGCGCGATTGAAGCGCGACCCCTTGAAAAGACTGGGCACCGCCTTGATCGTGGCCTTGATCGACTTGCCGTTGTTACCGACAAAAAACGCACCCAGCGCAGCACCGCCGATCATCAGCAATTCGAGCGGCTGAAACAATGCCGCCAGGTGACCGCCCGCCATGGCAAATCCACCGAAGACGGACGCGCAAACGACGATATATCCGACGATAACTAACAAACGCGTACTCCGCAGGTGGTGTAAGCCGGATCAGTCGCCGGTACGGCAACCGATTGCATTGGCAGGTTGGATGTCGGGCTCGTGCACTACCCGAATCGGCGCGCGGGAAACTGTGCGCGTCGCTACATCCGGTTACGGCAAGAAGCCCGAAGTCTGAAGAAAGGGTAGCAGAGAATGTTACATTTACGAAACAAATTCAGCGCCGCCAGCCGTACAACTTTGGCCCATGTGGATCAGGTAAGACAGTCAGGTCCGGCGAATGCCCGGGAATGGCAAATTCATAACTGAGCAGCAGTGTCCCGGCACGCATTTCGCGTTGTACTTTTTGCCATAAGGCCGGCATTGCGGCTGGCGAAAGATAGGCGAACACGACATCGAAATCGCCCAGATCGAGGTGCTCGTAATCGGTGCGGGTGAAGCGCGCCGGCGAGCGTGTCGCGGCAGCGCGCAGACGACTGACCAGCCACGGCATCGGCGCCAGTTCCACGCCCAGCAATGCAGCGTCCGGCCGCGCCGCCGCCAGCGACAGGACCAGCCCACCGAGTCCGCTGCCGATGTCGACGACCTGTACTGCGCGCCCTCCCACACCCTGATCCGGCAGCAGTGTCGCGACAGCGCGCCAGACTACCGGCCGCGACGGATAGAACGGCACCTGGGTGCGAAACGTACTCCAATACAGGGTTAGCAGAAACAGGAAGCCGGCCAGGAAAATCAATGGCGGTAGCTGCAGCGCCAGCACCGTCAATAACAACACCGGAAACAGCAGCTGCATCGCGATCCACCAGCGCGCCAGTCCGCGCCAGGCCGTCAATGCCGCAGCTAGCACGCCCTGGAGCATGGCTGCCATGCCGATCGAAAAATGATCGCTTATATAGAAAGCACCGGCGTGAGCACCGATTGCCTCGGGTATCAACGGCGCCAGCAGCACGATCAGCGCGGTCGCCGCGCATGCCACCAATTGCAGCAAGAGCGCCTGCACGGCAGGACGCTGCCAGAGCGGCCGGCTGGTGAATCGTCGAATGCGGGAGGGAATGGTCACGTTGGCGCCATGTTACAGGCCGTCGTGGGAAGTCGGTGTAGGCGGTGCCTGAGGAATGGCGTCTGGCGCCTCACGCCAACTCACCGGCCGGCATGGTTCGTGCGGATCAGGCGGCAGCCAGGGCGCTGGCTGCTTCGGCTGCTCCGGCAACTTCTTCACGGGCCTTGCGCGTCTTGCCGGCACGTGAAGGCAGATGGCACAGGCCGCAGGTGTAATGCTGGTTCAAATCGAGCTGATGGACCACGAACTGGCCGCCGCACTCCTTGCAGCAGGTGGTCGACAGCATCTTGCTTTCGACAAAACGCACCAGCGTCCAGGCCCGGGTCAGCGACAGTACCGGCTCTTCGTCGGCCTTGGCGCCGACCTGCTCCAGATACAGCTGATAGGCTTTCATGATCGCGGTGATGCCGCTGACATGCGCATGCTCGACCAGATAGCGGTGGATACCGATGAACAGCGAAGAATGCACATTCGGCTGCCAGGTAATGAACCAATCGGTTGAAAACGGCAGCATGCCTTTTGGCGGCGAGACGCCCTTCAATTCCTTATACAATTTCAACAAGCGTTCACGCGAGAGCGAGGTTTCCGATTCCAGCAACTGCAGGCGGGCGCCGAGATTGATGAGCTCGATGGCGAGCTGGATTTCATTCGATTCCGTGACAACGCTTTTCTTGGCCATGATGTTACCTTCGCTGATTCGGTCGGTACTGCTGAGACGGCTTGCCTGACGGCTGGTGCTTCGTTATTCAGAGATGCTGACTGCGGCATTCGGTAGAACAGTGCTGCGTGCTGCGTGCAAGACAATCAGGCGATTTCTTCGATCGGCTGACCCGCCATCAGAATCGCTGCGTGCGATTGTCCCAACGCGCGGTCCTTGTTGTGATGAGTGAGCATGCCGAGGATGGCGCCGTCGTCGAACCGGAAGCGCGCCAGCATCATGTTGGTACCGGCCAGCTTGAGGATCTGGGAATTGTTCAAGCCGTCGATCAGCGCGGCGATTTCGCTGCTGATACCCAGGCGGAAAATGGCGGTCGGTTTGTCGGCGCGGACCATTTGTTGTGCCAGCATCAGGTAGCCCAGATTGGCATCACGAATTTCAGCAACCATTGCGTTCGTATTCATCTTGATTCCTTCCCGTTCGATGCTGACCGCAATGTGCTTGGTCAGTGAACGTATTCTGGAAGAAACGTTTATCAGTGGAAATAGATGAAGGACGGTATTTTTCGTCGGAACGACGACGCGCCGCTTGTCGGCGTTTGTCTGACAAACGCCAAGCGGCAGAGATCCCACAACCGAAGAATGGCGTGGTTATTGGGCTGCGGGCCGATCATCGAAAAAACTATCGCACTGCAAAACGATGTTCAGACCGTGCATTTCGAATTTTTTTGACGGCAAAAACTGTATTACTTGTTCTTATAGCTACGGTTTAAATCGAATTCAATGCCCTAAAAGCATCTCAATTCGTTGTTTGCAGACAACTCGCAGCGGAATTCCCGCTCGTCTGAGTCTTTAACGGCCGCTGTTTCTCGAACTTTAGGGTCCATCGAAAAATAATTCCGACTTTTTTTCACCCTGCCATCCGCTTCCAACACGGATCTTTCCGTGTCTTGTTTTCGGTAACGGCAGGGTTTTGCCCGACTTTAGGGTTCGAACAAAATAATTTTTACTTCGGCGGCACCGGATCCAGACCGTTCAGGTCGCTGCCGGGCTCGTCCTGCTCCAGGCTGCGATGCCGCTCGATCTCGGTAAACGATTCGTGCGTGTCGACTGCGCCTTCGATCATCTGCTGCTCGGCGCGCGCATCGTTCAGACCGTCTTCTTGCGCCTCGCGGGCAATTTCCTCTTCCATCAGCTGTTTGCGTTGTTCATTAGTCAACGATTGATTCGTGGCCTCGCTCATGTCGTGCTCCTTGGCGTTATTGGGGGGAAGCGCTTAGTGTGAGCGCAAAGGCGGGGCCGCGGTCGGCTAATGGTCCCTGTATGCGTGCCGCCTCACACAAGCGGTCAGGGTCGTCACCGCCTCGCAGGCGCTAGAAGTGGCGCAGCACATCCCGATTCGATGCGAACGCTACGGCGGCGTCGGTGGTCGCCGAGGGAATCTCGTCGAACGTCGGCTGCTGCGATAGCATGCAGCCAGCGTGGCGCATTCGAGCGCCCCCAGCAATTCGACCCAACCGCCCGAGCGCGTGCGGCACCAAACGGCAGCTCGCCTGCGCTCAACCGCCGCCGATACCTTGTATGACGATGCCGGTACCGTCGCAGTCAGGGCATTCCTGGCCACTCGAAAGCTTGCCGCTGCCTGCACAGCTCTGGCAAACATCCTCGCCAGTGCCCGGAGTGCCTGGCAGCGCGTCATCGCCGGGATGGGCCAAGGCGGTGCCGGGCGCCATCTCCCTGGCCACTGCGCTGCCGGCATGCTCGGGCACCTCCGCACCAGGATGCGAAGGCGGTTCAGGGCGGGATGGTGATTGATCCTGTTCCATGCGGTTCTCCCAAAATGATAGGAGTCCGCCGCGCGCCGCGGGTTCGCCTTCGGCCATGTCGAGGATGCCGGAAATTTGAGAAGAAATAATGTTTGACAGCTTGACGTCGGCCGCAACGACCCCGCGTGCAAGAGAGGTGCAGGTGTGCGCCAGCGCTGTCAGCGGCAAAAAAATGATGGCATAATGCGGGCCTGACAGGAAGCGTGGCCGAGCGGTTGAAGGCACCAGTCTTGAAAACTGGCGAGGGCGTGAGCCCTTCGTGAGTTCGAATCTCACCGCTTCCGCCATCCTTGCATAAGTCGTTGATTTCCCTTATCTTACTGTTTCTATTGAAGTTTTCGGAGACAGGTGTGCCAAAGAAGTGTGCCAAAGATGGGGAGACGAACTTGCCAAAACACCTCGAAAAGAGGGCCGACGGTCGCAGCCCGAACTACTACGTTCGCCTTGTTGCACCACGCGCAATACAGCCCTTCTTGAGTAGAAAAGACATCGAATTCCGGGTATCCACTGGAACGGCGAACCTGCGTGAAGCGAAGGTCATCGCTGCCGACCTTGTCGCGAGGAAGACCCGCGAATGGGATGCCCATTACAAGGCAATGCAACCAAACCAGCGGCCAAGGCACACCCCCCTTACCGAATCGCTCATTAAGCAGATTGCTGGGGCAAGGATGCAGTCCTGGCTTGCAACAGACTATCGGGAACGGGTAACCGACGGTGGAATTGATAACGAAACCCTTGCGGAAATGGATGCGTTCTGCGCGCGTTCCGAAACCGCTATGCGCAGCATTCTTGCTCAAGGGGCTCGTTCGGACAACTGGCCGTCGGTCGTCGAAGATATTCTCGACTGGTGTGAAACGCTGGAATACAGCATTGACGTGACGGACTCGCAGTTTCCGCTTCTAGTGAGGGCGTACGCCAACGCTGAACGGGACGCTCAGAAATACGTCTACGCAAGAAATATGGGAGAAGAGCCGCAAATAAAGGACGTCGAGCTGCTCGTCGGTACGACGCTCTCGGCCATGACCGCGCAATACTCGAACCACAAAAGCAAAAATGTTGGTCAGAAAACTCTTAGCAAAAATATTTCGATATGGGAACGCCTTGTCAAGTTCAGAGGCGACGCGTTTCTGGACGACGTGACATCTGGCGATATCTATCGATTTTTCGAGGACCGTCTTTACAGCGCCGATAAGCCTTGGTCCCAGGGTTACGTAGACGGCCA
>JAYUWF010000438.1:0-8809 GCA_043753685.1 Herminiimonas sp. | reverse complement strand
GTGGCGACGCGGCATGGCGGGCCATGGCAAGGAGCCACAACGCAGGGATGCGGACGAAGCGCCCTGCCGCGGCGATCTTGCCTATCGAAATAGGTTCTAAGTCGACCACATCCTTACCGGCTGGCGCTCGCCGCCGACCGGTGAAGGCTGTCGTCAGCCGATTCCCCAGCGTCAGCCCAGTGTCCGCGCAGCTGCTCAGTTACTTCCCCGCCATCCCGCCAGTTCCGGGCAATGCCAACGACGGCGCCGCTATACTGCCGGCATGCAAGCCAATTCCCGATCGATTTCCAGCGGCCAGACTGGTCCGCATCAGCATCTGCATGCACGCGTGGCGCGCCATGCAGCGAGCACCTTCCGCAAGCCGATCACCGATTACAACCGTGACGCCTTCGACCGCAGCATGACGGTGTGGCGGCAGGCAGGCGCGCCGCCGCTGATCCTCGACGCCGGTTGCGGCGTCGGCTTGTCCACCCATCATCTGGCCCTGCAGTATCCCGGGCATTTCGTCATCGGCGTCGACCAGTCGGCCGATCGAATCGGGCGCGGCGTGGCATGGCCGGGCGCGGCGCCACCGAACCTGCTGTTGCTGCGCGCCGACCTGGTCGATTACTGGCGGCTGCTGCAACAGGCTGGTGTGCAACTGGCTCGCCACTACATCCTGTATCCGAATCCCTGGCCGAAGATCGGTCACCTGGCACGACGCTGGCACGCGCATCCGGTATTTCCAACCGTGATACAACTCGGCGGCCAGTTCGAGTGTCGCAGCAACTGGCCGATCTACATCGACGAATGCGCGGCTGCACTGCACCAGCTGTGCGCCGCACAGGTGTGCGCTGAGGCATTTCAACCCAGCGCACCAATCACACCGTTCGAAAAGAAATATCTGCTCTCCGGCCACCAACTATGGCGCTGTTGCATCGACTTCGATGCGCTGTCGAAGCGCGTCGATGCGGCGCCGATGAACCGACTTCCGGAAATTTGACGCGGCGCAAAAATCCACGGCATCGACAGGCTTTATGCCGACCGCATGATTGTCTGCCTGCGGCAAAGCCGTTAAGCTCGTCGCTTCCTTTTGGGCCCGTGCCGGTTGTCGAGGGCCATGCGGTGCCCATTTAAAAGCCACGCAAATTCGACGCAAAAATCGACGCAGCATTCACGCAAAATCCACTCGAGGTAAATGCATGCTCAATGTGCCGGCAGCCGACACACGCAATCAGACGATCGTCATCGTGCCGCCAGTGCATCGCCAGCCGCACGACCGCTGGCAACAGGACCTCCACCAGAGCAGCAATTTCCCATTGCTCGAATGCGGCACCGTCGAATTGACCCAGCACGCCATCGCGCAAGGCAGCCGGGTCGCCCTGATGGTGCTGCAGGACGAGGATGACGTGCGCCGCCTGGACCATTTCACTGCTCTCATGCGCGGCAACGACGTTGCCTGGATCGGCTTGATCGTGCCGGCATTGATACAGCTGCCAGCGGTGCGCGCCTGCATTGCAGAACACCTGTTCAACTTCATGACCTTGCCGGCGCGCGGCGACTACCTGCTGCTGGTGATCCGCCACGCCTGGGGCATGGCCTATGTGCGCAGCAAGCTGGCGCCGGCGTCAGCATCGGTGGCGACCGCGCCCGGCCGCCCGATGATCGGTACCACGCCGCAGATGCAGAAACTGTTCGGCCAGATTGCCAAGGTGGCACGCACCGACGCGCCGGTCTTGATCACCGGTGCGTCCGGCACCGGCAAGGAACTCGCGGCGCTGTCGATTCACCGGCAATCGTGCCGGCGCGGCGGACCGTTCGTGGCCGTCAATTGCGGCGCGATCGCACCGCAGCTGTTCCAGTCCGAATTGTTCGGTCATGAAAAAGGCGCCTTTACCGGCGCCACGCAGCGCAAGATCGGCCGCATCGAAGCGGCGCAGGGCGGCACGCTGTTTCTGGATGAAATCGGTGACATGCCTTTCGACATGCAGGTCAATCTGCTGCGATTCCTTCAAGAAAAAAGCATCGAGCGGGTCGGCAGTACCGAAGTCGTACCGATCGACGTGCGCGTGATCGCGGCGACTCACGTCGATCTGGCCGAGGCAGTGACGCAACGCCGTTTTCGCGAAGATCTGTATTACCGCATCAACGTGGTCTGCATCACGATTCCTCCCCTGGCCGAACGCAGCGACGATATCGAAGATCTGGCAGGGCATTATTTTGCGAAATTCGCCGCCATTTACAACCGCAGCCTGCGCGGTTTTTCCAAGAGCGCAATGCAGTGCCTGCTCAGCCATACCTGGCCGGGCAACGTTCGCGAACTGGTCAACCGGGTGCAGCGTGCCGCGGTGATGGCCGAAGGTCGCTTTATCCAGCCGGAAGACCTCGGCCTGGACCGCAATGCCGAGCGCATCGGCACCATCAGCCTGGAAGATGCGCGCGCCGCCGCGGAACGCTTGACGATCCGGCGTGCATTGTCGCAAGCGCGCAATCAGGTCTCGCGCGCTGCCTTGCTGTTGGGTGTGTCGAGGGTGACCCTCTACCGGTTGATCGAGAAATACAACATCCACGACCACGCGCCGGCCACGCTGTCGAATCCGCAGCAAGCTGCCAACGACACACCGGCTTCGCCGCTGCCCGAAGCCGTCCTGCAGGGCCAGACCTGAACCTGTCCGAAATCCCTGTCGATCCGATTGCGCCATGCAGAACGGCCCGCTGAGGGCCGTTTCGTTGACACTGAAGGCATCGCCAAAAAATCTCCGGCGAGTCTGGTGCGAACGGCTCGAGGGCAAGGCCCCGGCGCCGTTCTCGGGTCGTTCTCAGTTACCCGATGTGCCTTTGACGACTTGACCGTTGTGTGCCGACTGGATCGCTTCGGCACGGACATCGGCACGGCTGCGGGCATTGCCGGCGAACTTGGTCGCTGTCAGGACACCGATCTCGCTGTTGTTCTCGACCAGCGAACCGTCGTTGCGCGCCTGGCGCAGTTCAGCCAGAACTTCAGCACGGGTCTTGCTAGCCACGACCACTTTGTTGCCATCACGACCGGTCAGTGGTGCGTAACCGGCGCCGAGTTCACCGGTGGCGATCACGCCAGCATGCTGCGCTTGCACAGCGTCTTGTTTGACATCTGCACGCGTCTTGCTGCTGGTAACTTGTGGCTTTTCGAAGTAGGCTTCATATTCAGCTGCCGCAACATTCGACGAGGCGATGGTCGACGACAACAGAACCAGGGTGGTGATAGTGGCGGCGATTGGCTTGATGATCATGGTAGTGCTCCTGTAAGGGTAAATGAGAAGTCCGTTTCGGTTTCTGCTGGGTTTCTGCTGCGAGCGACTCCCGCTTCAGGCGCCTGGTTCGGACCTCGGTGAGTTGCCGTTCAGGGCATCTGCTCATCGATGAAGCGAAGTCTAGTCGTTGTGCAGCGCACGAAAAAGCCGAATAATGGCAACGGTTTATTGCTCAGACAGAAATAATAGGAACGGACCATGGATCGTCTCCAATCGATGCGCGTCTTCGCCAAAGTGGTCGAACAAGGAGGATTTGCGCGTGCCGGTGCTGCACTGAACATGTCGAATGCGGTGGTCACGCGCCATGTGGCAGAGCTGGAAACCCACCTCGGCGCACGCCTGCTGAATCGCACCACGCGCCGGGTGTCGCTGACCGAGACCGGGCAGGCCTACCTGGATCGGGTGCAGTCGATCCTGCGCGCGGTCGAGGATGCCGACGCTGTCGCTGCTTCTGCCTCCCAGCGCGCCAGCGGCACCCTGCGCCTGTATGCCCACCAGGCCTTCGGCCAGTATCAGCTGGCGGCGCTCCTGCCGGCCTATTCCAAGGCCCATCCGGACGTGACCCTGGAAGCGTTCCTGTCCGAACGTACGGTCGACCTGGTCGAGGAAGGGTTCGATGTCGGCATCTTCAGCGGCCTGCAAAAATTCGACGCCAGCCTGATCGCCAGAAAACTGTGCTCCTCCGAAATCATGCTGTGCGCTTCGCCCGCGTATCTCGCGTTGCGCGGCACGCCAAAAGTACCCAGCGAGGTGGCCGATCACGATTGCCTGAACTTCGACTTCGAGCAATTGCGCCACCACTGGAGTGTCGAAGGACCCGACGGCGTCGTGAACGTGCCGGTCCACAGCAAGCTGGTCTCCAACAACGGCACCCTGCTGCGCGAATGCACGCTGGCCGGCATGGGGATCTCGATTCGTGCCTCGTATTCGCTGGGGGACGATCTGTCCAGCGGGCGCCTCGTGCGGCTGTTGCCCGGGCATCACCTGGGCCAGCTGTCGATCGCCATGGTGTATCCGAGCCGGCGACTGCTGTCTGCCAAGGTGCGCAGTTTCGTCGATTTCATGGCGGCGCGTTTTCCGCATCCGGAGAGCGATCCGTGGGCCGAGCACGCATATGGCGGCAAGCTGATTACCAGCGTGCCGTAGCGTACCTAGGGTAGCGTTAGGTAGCGTTAGTTACTGCGTTGCGGTGGGACCGGCTTGCTTCAACACTCAGAAACCGGTGATCTGTGCGGCGCCGAATTCGAAACGACGCCAGACCGTGAAGGGCTGTCCCGGCGCCGCTTCCCGAAAGATCGTCATACCGTCGATCTGCGGCGTGCGCGCCAGCGGCGCGGCAAAGGCAGTCTCGGCCGCCGCCAGGACTGCCCGGCGCGCCGCCGGCGACAGTCCCGGCATGGCGTCGGTCAGGGTGTAGTGCAGGCGGAATTCTTCTTCGGTGTAGGGATAGCCCCAGCGGGCCAGCAATGCATCCTGGCGCGCGGTGAGACCAGCCGTGCGCCGCCGCGCGAATTCGGCGGCCGAGGGCGGTGCCCGCAAACCGTCGAAGCGCTCGACGCAACGCTGCGCCAGCGCGGCAATCGCGTCGGCAGCGAGCGAATCGGGCGGCAATTGCAACGCCAGGAAATCGCCGAGCGGGCGCACTGCCAGCGCCGGCAAGGGCAGCGCCACTTCGGCGGCGGCGAACGCGGCGGCCAGCGCCAGCAGATCGGCTTCGCCGGCCTCGGCAGTCAACCGGAAGGGCGCCTTCAAGGTTGCATGAAAACCGTAGC
This sequence comes from Herminiimonas sp., assembly GCA_043753685.1. Classification (GTDB taxonomy): domain Bacteria; phylum Pseudomonadota; class Gammaproteobacteria; order Burkholderiales; family Burkholderiaceae_D; genus JANXSS01. The sequence goes on along the minus strand of JAYUWF010000438.1, from coordinate 3,768 downwards.
GCGCCGGCGCCGCCGTGATCTGGCGCTGGACGGCGGCGGATATGCCTGCAATTGCAGGTTGCGGGCACGCAGCGCCATCGGCGGCGTCACGCCCGAGCCAGCTGCAGCCGGCGCGCCACCAGGCTGAAACCGGCGCCGGTGCGCAATACAGCGCATAGCGTGCCGCTTCGGCGGGACGGTCGGTGACAATTCGAGAAGCCATGGTCAGGTAGGCAGCCAGTAAAATCGAAGCAGTGTGAAAGCAGATGCCATCCGGCGTCCGCACCGACCCTCCCGGGTGCCCGGGTGCCCGGGTGCCCGGGTGCCCGAGTGCCCTCCGGGCACGCGCGCCAGGTGTGCGCTACCGAACCTCATTTCATTTGCCGCCATGATACTGTCGGCACCGCGCTCGGTGCCAGAAAAAGCCGTCGCCCCACCGGCACCGCTATCCACTACGCTAATTCTCATGACCCTGATCCGCAACGCCAGAATCGTCACTGCGACCGAAGAATTCATCGGCTCCATGTCCGTCGAGGGCGAGCACATCGCCGAGCTCGCGCGCGGCGACACCGGCGTGGCGGCCGCGGTCGACTGGCAGGGCGACTACCTGTTGCCCGGATTGGTGGAAATCCACACCGACAATCTGGAAAAACACCTGATGCCGCGCCCGAAAGTGCACTGGCCGGTGATGCCAGCGATCCTGGCGCATGACGCCCAGGTGGCGACTGCCGGCATCACCACGGTGCTCGATGCGATTGCGGTCGGCGACATCGATGCCGACAGCGTGCGCTCGCAAACACTGGTCACCTGCATCGATGGCCTGCGCCAGGCGGAGGAGGCCGGGCTGCTGCGCGCCGATCATTTCCTGCACCTGCGCCTGGAACTGGCAGAGCCGCATCTGCTGGAACTTTTCACGCCGTTCCTCGAGGATCCGCGCCTGAAACTGGTGTCGCTGATGGATCACACGCCAGGCCAGCGCCAGTGGAGCGATCTGTCGCACTACCGCACCTACATGACCGGCAAGCGCGGCTGGAGCGTCGACCAGCTCGAGTCGATGTTCGGGCAGATGCTGGAGCGCCAGACGCGTCACGCCAGCGACAACCGCCGGCGCATCGTGGCCTGCTGCAATCAGCGCAGCAAGCCCTTGCCGATGGCGACCCATGACGACACGACCGAAGCGCACGTGCACGAAGGCGTCGCCGACGGCATCACGATTTCGGAATTTCCGACGACGCTGGAAGCGGCCCGCACGGCGCGTGCGCATGGCCTGTCGATCATCATGGGTGCGCCCAACATGGTGCGCGGCGGCTCCCATTCCGGCAATGTCTCGGCGTCGGAACTGGCACAGGCCGGCCTGCTCGACGTACTGTCGTCGGACTATGTGCCGGCCAGCCTGCTGCATGCGGCGTTTCTGCTTCTCGACAACGGTTTCAGCGTGCCGGAGGCAGTCGCCACCGTTTCGCGCACGCCGGCCCGCATGGTGGGATTGAATGACCGCGGCGAGATCGCGCCGCAGCGGCGGGCGGATTTCATCCGGGTGCGCATGTTCGACCGCTTCCCGGTGGTCCTGGAGGCCTGGAAAGCCGGTCGCCAGATTGCCTGAGCGGGAAGGCGTAACCGGCGCTCGATCGCATCGTCCGGACCAACCAATCGAGCCGATCCGCAGGGCAGATCACCCTGCCATCCGGCGTGGCGTGGCGCGGCGTCGCTTCAGCCGCCAGCCACCACGCTGAGCATGCTGATCGAGCTGCCGACGATTTCGTCCGACAACAGCGTGAGCCGATCGTCGCTGCGCGTCGCGCCCAGTACATACAGCAATGGCAAAAAATGCTCGTCGCTGGGCACGGACAGCGCGGCATCCTGGCCCCACTGCCGGTAATCGACCACTGCTGAAAAGTCCCGCCGCTCGATCGCCTGCCGCACCTGCATGTTGAAGCGCTCGGCCCAGGGTTGTGCGCCGCTGCCATCGAAGCGCATCGTGCGCAGGTTGTGCACCACGTTGCCGGTACCGACGATCAGCACGCCCTGCTCGCGCAGCACCGCCAGCCGCTGGCCTAGCGCAAAATGCCAGGACGGCGGCTGGTTCGCATCGATGCTCAGCTGCAGTACCGGAACGTTCGCATCCGGGTACACGTGCTTCAGGACCGACCAGACGCCGTGATCGAGTCCCCACGTCTGATCGAGCGCCACGTTCAGTGGCGCGAGCAAGGTTTGAATCTGCGCCGCCAGCGCCGGGTCGCCCGGCGCAGGATAGCGCATGTCGAACAGCGCCTGCGGAAAACCGCCGAAATCGTGAATCGTGCGTGGCGCCGGCATGGCGGTCACGGCGACGCCATCGGTCAACCAGTGGGCGGAAATCGCCAGGACCGCGCGCGGCGCCGGTGTGGCTTCGCCCAGGGCGCGCCATGCTTCGGTGAAGCGATTCTCTTCGAGCGCATTCATCGGACTGCCATGGCCGATGAAGATCACTGGCAGCCGGGCGGACGGCGAAGTCTGCTGCAGGGTCGGCGTTGATTCGACGTTGGCAGGCTGGTCCATGGCGTGGCTTTCGCAGCGGTAAAGAATCGAGATGGTGGCAAGCTCTATAATAACCAGAGGTTGCCCACCCCAAAAAAATACAAGGCCGAGACATGAATACCATCCATCACGCACACTGGCCAAGCGGCCTGCCGCACAATCTGTCGACGCCGCAGACCAGCGTCTACGAGAATCTTGCGATTTCGGCCAAGCGCTATCCGGACAAGGTCGCGATCATTTTCTACGATTCGATCCTGACCTATGCGCAGCTGCACCAGGCAGTACTGGACATGGCCGGCTACCTGCAACAGAGCTGCGGTGTCAAGCACGGTGACCGGGTGCTGCTGAACATGCAGAACAGCCCTCAATTCGTCATCGCCTTCTACGCCATCATGCGCGCCGATGCGATGGTGGTGCCAATCAATCCGATGCTGATGACCGACGAACTGCGTCATTACATCGACGACAGCGGCGCCACGGTGGCGATCACGTCGCAGGAAGTCTTCGGCCGACTGGCGCCGCTGGTGCGCAGCACTGCCCTGCAGCATGCGATCGTCGCCACCTATTCCGATTACCTGACGGCGCCCACCACGCTCACGGTTCCCGACTTCATCAAAGCGCCGCGCGACGTGCCAAGTCTGCCGGGCGTGGTGAGCTGGCATGACGCAATTGCCGCAGCACAGGTGCCGTCCGAGCACCGCGCCGGTCCCGAGGATCTGGCCGTCATGCCCTACACCTCCGGCACCACCGGCAAGCCGAAGGGTTGCGTCCACACCCACCGCTCGGTGATGTTCACGGTGGTGGCCAGCCCGACTTGGTCTGTTGCGATCGTGCCGGATGCGGTGACCTTTGCGGTACTGCCGTTCTTCCACGTCACCGGCATGCAGGTCAGCATGAATGCGACGATCTATGGCGGCGGCGCGATCGTGATCCTGCCGCGCTGGGATCGCGACGTCGCGGGCCAATTGATCACGCGTTACGGTGTGTCGAGCTGGACCAGCATTCCGACCATGATGATCGATTTCCTGTCCAATCCGAAGCTGGCCGACTACGACATTTCCAGCCTGCGCCGGGTCTCTGGCGGCGGCGCCGCGATGCCGGCGGCGATCGCCCAGAAACTGCGCGACCTGACGGGCCAGGAATACATGGAAGGCTACGGCCTGTCCGAAACCATGGCCGCCACCCACACCAATCCGCCGCAGCGCCTGAAACAACAATGCCTCGGCATTCCGGTCTTCAATGTCGATTCGATGGTGATCGATCCGACCACCC
>JAYUWF010000437.1:0-2885 GCA_043753685.1 Herminiimonas sp. | reverse complement strand
TGACTTCGGCCAGATGTTTCAAGGGCGTGATCAGCATCAGCATGGCGGTGATGAAGGAAACGAAGCCGCCGATGGTGGTCTGGTTCTGGTTGGTCTGGATCAGGGCGATGACGATCACGATCGACAGCGCGCAGGCCGCCAATACCTGGGTGATCGGGACCGTGGCGGCAAAGGTGCTGCTCATCTTCATGGAGTAGCTGCGCAGGCGTTCGGCGCGGCGGCCGAAGCGCTCGCGCTCGTACTGCTCGCCGCCGAAGACCTTGATGACTTGCTGGGCGCGGGTGGTTTCTTCGATCACCTGGGTCAGTTCGCCATTGATCTGCAGATAGGTGTTGGTGAGCGAACGCAGCCGGCGCCCGGTCAGGCGCACGATCACCGCGATCATCGGCAGCAACACGATGGCGATCAGGGTCAATGGCCAGTTCAGGTAGAACAGGTAGGCCAGCAGGCCGATCACGGTCAGCGAATCGCGAATCATCGAGGTCAGCACGTTCTTGATCATGTCGATGATTTGCTGGACTTCGAACATCATCGCGTTGATGACGCGCCCGACCGGATTGCCGGCATAGAAGCCGACCGGGACATCGAGGATGCGGTTGAACATCAATTGGCGCAGCCGGTTCAACAGGCGCGTCGAAGCCCACTGCATCATGTAGGTGGTCATGAAGGTCGACACGCCGCGGAAGACGAAGATGCCGATCACGGCAGCCGGCACCAGCCACAGGTTGAAGCTGGCCTTGCCGGTGAAGCCATTGTCGAGCAACGCCTTCATCAGTGCCGCCAGAGTCGGCTCGGTGGCGGCCGTCATCAGCATGCCCAGCATGGCCAGCAACAGCCGGTTCCGATACGGACCGAGCATGCCGAACAGGCGTTTCAGATTGGGCGGAAACCTCATCGGCACGGCCGCCGTGGCAGCAAACAAAAATCGGTCAGGGGCATGAGGCGGGGTTCCGGGTGTTCGGAGAGGCGCCGCAGGAGCGAGAAGCCGCCTCAAAACAGATTACAATCGAGCGCCGCGCGGTGAGCTCCAGCAATTGCGAGCAGGCTGCACGGCACCATCCACTTGAAACGTCGGACGCATCGATGTCCGAAGCTTTGATGCCAGACGCTTCGATGTCAGACTCTTTAATGTCTGACGCTTTGATTCATCGATCAGGTCGCAATGCAACCGCTGCTGTGCCATGAAACTATCTGTCATCATCATCACGAAGAATGAAGCGCAGAACATCGGCGATTGCCTGGCCAGTGTTGCCTTCGCGGACCAGTGGATTATAGTGGATTCGGGCAGTACCGACGGCACTGTCGCGATCGCTCGCGCAGCGGGCGCAACAGTGATCGAAACACCCGACTGGCCCGGTTTCGGTCCGCAGAAAAACCGCGCCCTGGCGGTTGCCGGCGGCGACTGGATCCTGTCGCTGGATGCCGACGAGCGCATCTCGCCGCCGCTGCAAGCGGAGATCCTGGGCGCGATCGGCGCGGCCCGGCATGTTGCGTACGAAGTGCCGCGCCTGTCGAGCTTTTGCGGCCACTTCATCCGCCACGGCGGCTGGTATCCGGACCATATCCTGCGGCTGTTCCGGCGCGGGGTGGCGCAGTTTTCCAACGATCTGGTGCATGAACGCGTCGTCACCAAGGTTGACCTCGGTCGATTGAAGGAACCCATCATTCATTACAGTTACCGTAACGATGAAGACTACCTGCGCAAGCTGGCCCAGTATTCGACCCTCGGTGCGCGTCAGGCATTCGACGCCGGCAAGCGCTCCAGCTTCGGCGGCGCCCTCGCGCATGCGCTGGCGGCGTTCCTGCGCAGCTACGTGTTCAAGCGCGGATTCCTCGACGGCACGCCCGGCTTGATGGTGGCGCTGTCGTCGGCCGAATCGACGTATCACAAGTACTTCAAGCTGATGCTGCTGACGCGCAGCGGCGATCTGCAGCCAGTCGAACCCGCGCCGACACACCAGAAAGCACCATGATCACTTCGATGCGGCACGTCCTGATCTGCCGGACCGACAACCTCGGTGACGTGGTCCTGACGCTGCCGCTGGCGGGGTACCTGCGGCAGCTGTTTCCGGCGTTGAAGATCGGTTTCCTGTGCCGCCGGTATGCGGCTGCCGTGGTCGCGCAATCGGCTGCCATCGATTACGTCGTCGAACGTGAAACGCTGGATGGCTCCCTAGACGAAGCCGTCGCCTGGTTAAGCGAAGCACGGATCGATACCATCATTTTCGCCAAACCGGACCGCCGTCTGGGCGCCGCTGCAAAGAAGGCCGGGATTGCGCAGCGGGTGGGCACCAGCCATCGCTGGTTCCACTGGATGTATTGCAACCGACTGGCGCATTTCTCGCGCGTGAAATCCACGCTGCACGAGGCACAGTTGAACTTTGCGCTGTTGCGCCCGCTGGGCATCGATACCATTCCGCCGGTGTCCGGCATTGCGCCGCTGTACCGGATGCGGGCGCCAAGCGCGGCCACCTCAAACCCGGACGAGGCCGGCGCCGCGAGCTGGTTCGATCCGGCCTGCTTCAACCTGATCCTGCATCCCAAATCGAACGGCAACGGCCGCGAGTGGCCGGTCGATCATTTCGTCGCGCTGGCCAAGCTGCTGTCGACCGAACCCGCGATCCGGCTCTGGATTACCGGCAGTGAAAACGAGGGCGTGTGGCTGGCCAGACATGCGCCGTCGCTGCTGCAGCAACCGAACGTGCGCAATCTGTGTGGCAGCCTGAGCCTGGCGCAGCTGACCGCGCGCATCGCCACGGCCGATGGCTTGATCGCCAGCGGCACCGGACCGGTGCATATCGCCGCGGCGACGGGACAGCGCACCCTCGGCCTGTATCCCCCCTTGAAACCGATCCATCCGGGGCGCTGGGCGCCGATCGGCTTGC
>JAYUWF010000436.1:0-8888 GCA_043753685.1 Herminiimonas sp. | reverse complement strand
GCAGCCATTGCAGCGGGCGCAGGCATCGCAGGCGCCTTGGTCGGATTGATCGTACCGGGTGCCGGAGCAGCGCTTGCCAAAGGCATCACGACGGGCGTCGAAAGAACCGTCGTCGCTGCATCGACCAAGGCCGGCGTAAAGGTCGGTACCAATGCCGCAACCAAGGGAGCCGCCGAGGCTGCGGAGCAAGGCGCAACCAAGGGCGCCGCCGAAGCTGCGGAGCAAGGCGCAACCAAGGGAGCCGCCGAGGCCGGTGAAGGCGGCGCCACGAAAACTGCGCAGAAAGTCGGTAAAAATGAAGGTAGCGACGAAGCGAAGCGCAAAGCAAAACAGGAAGCAAATGACAAGCGCCGGGAAGAACTGGCGAATGAATTGCAGGGCCAAGGCAACGATTCAGCCACAAGTCTGATGGTCAACAATAACAGCGGTGTCGCGCTGACACAGCCACTGACCTACGGCACTGGGGACTCGACGGACGCGGAAGATTCAACTGACGCCGAAAGGGCGGAGCAAAATAGGCGCGACGCAGCTGCGGCGAACGAGCGGAGAGCCGCAGCGGCCAGATCCGGAGGGACCAGGTCTCGGGCACGCGCATAGTCCAGATCGCGGACAGTACGGCCGCAACGGCAACTTGATCCGCCGGGTTTTGCAAAATCGCACTGCATGAAAAAAGCGCCATGATGATGACACCATGGCGCTTCGACGTTCGGGCGATCGGTTACTGCCGGAGCAGCAACCTGCCGTTATTCGGCTGCTTACTTCACCACTGACATCAACACCCGCTTGCCACCCTTGTAGGTGTACAGCGTCAAGGTACCGTCCTTGATGTCACCGTTGGCATCGAAAGCAACCGGACCGGTCACGCCCTTGTGCTGGATCTTGGCCAAGACCGGCAGATACTTTGCAGGCTCGGCGGATCCGGCCTTTACCATCGCATCGACCATCGTCATGACCGCGTCATACACATACGGTGCGTAGATCTGGACGTCGCTGTTGTACTTCTTTTTGTACGCGGCGCGGAAATCGTCCATGCCTTTCTTTTCCGATTCCACCACACCGCCGGCTTCGGCGCAGACCACCTGACCATCACCCATGCCGTCGCCCGACAGGGTCGCCAGAGATTCGGTACAGATGCCGTCACCGCCCATGAACTTGGCATTGATGCCGAGTTGTTTCATCTGGCGCAGCATCGGTCCGGCAACGGCGTCCATGCCACCGAAGAAGACCACGTCCGGATTCTTGGCCTTGATCTTGGTCAGGATCGCATTGAAGTCGGTTGCCTTGTCGGTGGTGTATTCCTGCGCCACGATGTTGACGGTGCCGCTTTTCTTGGCGCCCTTGATGAACTCTTCCGCGACGCCTTGTCCGTAGGCCGTGCGGTCATCGATGACGGCGATGTTCTTGGCCTTGCTGGTCTGGACTGCATAGCGGCCCAGCGTGCCGCCGAGCTGGCCGTCATTGGCGACGACGCGGAAAGCGGTCTTGAAGCCTTGCAGCGTGTATTTCGGATTGGTCGCTGATGGGGAAATTTGTGGAATGCCAGCGTCGTGGTAAATTTTAGAGGCGGGGATCGTGGTGCCGGAATTCAGGTGACCGATGACGCCATTGACCTTTGCGTCGACCAGTTTTTGCGCTGCTGCAGTACCTTGTTTTGGATCGGCGGCATCGTCTTCCGCCAGCAGTTCAAACTTTACCTTTTTACCGCCGATGGTCACGCCCTTGGCGTTGAGTTCATCGATGGCCATGCGGGCGCCGTTTTCATTGTCCTTGCCCAGATGCGCAATCGCACCGGAGATCGGGGCCACGTGGCCGATCTTGACGATCTGTTCCTGTGCTGCGGCTACCCCGGCAAATGCAAATGCAATCGCGCCTGCCAACGGAATCATTTTGGTCTTGAACTGCATAAAATATTCTCCTGAGGATTGTAAAAAATCAAGGTTACTGCAACACTTGCTAATTCAGTTAACTGAACAGCAAGACGGTACAACAGAAAAAACCGTTGTCAAAGAGTTTTTGAAGGCTTTTTTAAATTTCGACTTGATTGCCCCATGCCCAAACTTCATTCGCTTGATAAAGTCGATCGGAAGATCCTGAATCTGCTGCAGAAGGATAACCAGACGCCGACCCGGGTATTGGCCGACAAGGTGCATATCTCGCAGCCCACCTGCCTGCGCCGCATCCGCGATCTCCGGGCTGCCGGCATCATTGCCGCCGATGTCGCGATGGTCGATCCGTTCGCACTCGGCTACGGCATGCTGGCGTTCCTGGAAATCTCGCTGACAAACCAAACCGATGCCCACATGCACGAATTCGAGGCACGCATGACCAAGGAGCCAGAGGTCATGCAATGTTATTTCGTCTCGGGTGATTACGACTATTTTCTGGTCGTGCATGTGATCGACATGGACGCGTATTACCAATTCGTGCGCCGTGTCATTTCCGGCTCCGGCAATGTGCGTCATTTCCAGTCGCGCTTCCCGATGAAACGGGCGAAATTCGTCACCCGGATTACGTTTGATGAAAAGGCTGCAGCGATCGACGTTCGGGTGTCGAAGTAAGGCGCTGCGTGGCCCGGCTGAGCCCGTTCAAGGAACAACGCGCAGCGCACCCGTGCCGATGACGGCCAGGTGAAAAAAGTCAGAGGATGCAGACTGCAGTCCACACGGGCGAATCCAGTGCATCGCCCGCCAGTGGTGCGACGTTGAGCGTGTCAGTCAGGCCGGTTGCGCTTTGAATCCCGATGGACGTACCGGCCGCGCCATTCCGGTGAAGGCGAAATCGACTTCCGGAACTCGTCCCGAGACAATGTCGGCGATCGCCCGGCCCGAGCCGCAACCCATGGTCCAGCCCAGGGTGCCATGCCCGGTGTTGAGGAACAGGTTGGCGAACCGAGTCTTGCCGATGTAAGGCACGTTCGATGGCGTCAGCGGCCGCAGGCCGGTCCAGTAGACCGGATTGTCGTAGTCGCAGGCGTCGGGAAAGAGCTCGCGGGTGCGGAGGGTGATCGCTTCGCAGCGCGTCGTATTGAGCTCGCGCGTATAGCCATTGAGTTCGCAAGTGCCCGCTACCCGCAGCCGGTCGCCCAGACGCGATACGACCAGCTTGTGGCCGTCGTCGGTCAGCGAGACGCTCGGTGCCTGCTCGGGATTGATGACCGGATAGGTAGCCGAATAACCCTTGCCAGGATAAATCATCAGATCGATGCCTAGCGGCTTCACCAGAGGAACCGAAAAGCTTCCCATCGCCATCACGTAGGAATCGGCGTGGATCACCTCGTGCCGTCCTTCGGCATTGATGATTTCGACGCCCGTGATTCGTGCCGCTGCGCCGGCGCCGTCGGTCAGCAAGCGGGTGACGGTCGTGTTGAACTGAAATTCGACGCCTGCTTCCTGTGCCCTCTTCGCCAGGCCGGTGGTGAACTTGTAGATGTCGCCCGATTCGTCGGTGGCCGTGAAGTCGCCGCCAACGATCTTGTCGCGGATGCGCGCCAGGGCAGGTTCGATCCGTACCACGGCGTCCGCATCGATCGAGTCGCGCTGGCAGCCCAGATCACGCATGAGCCTGGCAGCCGGCAGCGATTCCTCGAAATCCTTCTGATCCGTATAAAAATGCAGGATGCCGCGCGTCAGGCAGTCGTAATCCACACCGGTCTCGGCGCGCACCGATTGCAGGGTCTGGCGGCTGTACTCGGCGATCGCCACGATCTGGCGGATGTTGTCCGCAGTGCGGCCGGGAGTGCATTCGCGCAGGAAGTGCATGCCCCATTTCCATTGCAGCCATTCGGGGCGGAAGCGGTACAGCAGCGGCGCATCTTCCTTGCCGAGCCATTTTAAAACTTTCATCGGCGCCGCAGGATTTGCCCACGGCTCGGCATGGGAGACGGAAATCTGGCAGCCGTTGGCAAAGCTTGTTTCCTGCGCTGCGCCTGGCTGGCGTTCCACCACGATGACTTCATGGCCGGCTTTCTGCAGGAACCACGCGGATGCCGTGCCGATGATGCCGGCGCCGAGGACGATGACTTTCATGATTGATTCTCCGTAACGCCGGCCGATGCGCAGCGTGGTTTGCAATGGATTCTTGCGGTGGATTCCGACAAACAGATTGTAGAAAACTTTGCTTTGTTTGGGGAATCAATACTGCACGGAGAACGTCGATGAATCGCCAGATTGTGTATTGAAATGACTGAAAAACAAAATAAATACCGCTTATTTTGTTATTTTGAACTTTGCAGTTTCTTGATTTCCTGGGTGATCGCTCGGGCCACCACATCTTCCAGGGTTTCTTTCAATCCAAATCGTAGCTGGCAGGCCAGACCGTCGACCGCGGTCTGCAAGACGTCTGCCAGGCTGTCGCGAATCCGTTGCTCGAGGACGAAGTCGACCCGACCCATCAATTGCTGCAGGACGCGCTCGGCAACCTCGCGTTCGATGCGACCGAGGGCGCTCGCATCGAGTCGGCCCGGCGCCATTTGCGTCGGCAGATCCTCAACCGGTCGGGGGGCTGATTCGGCCGTCGCATCCGGCGTCAACGCCGACATTGCAGCCGCGCCGTTGACCATCGGATATGGCGCGATCCGCCGTTCCGGCAGGTCGACACCGTAGACCGGCGCGCCGAGGATTTCCGTCAGGACCGGAATGCCATTTTCATTGTGTTGGCTGCTCATGGTGTGCTCATGCCTTGTCGGCGTCGAAATGGGTGAGGGGATAGCCACGTTGCTTATAGAATTGATAACGTTCGCGGCCGGCAAAGCGATCGGCGCCATCACTGGAAACGATTTCGAACATGCGTTCGAAGCGGGCGAAATGGGTGGGAGTGGCCGGCGACAGGTTGATCAGGATCTGATGGTGCGGCAGTTCGTCAGCATCGCTGTCGGTCAGAATGATTGGGGTGCGAGAGGCCAGGCGATCCTGGGCGCTCACATGGGGTAGGAAATCGAGTTCCGAGAAGCGCCACAATGCGTCGTCGAGTTGCGTCAATTGCTGCGCATCCTGCACCAGCAGGACGATGCGGAAATCGGCGGCGCGCGCCTTGCGCGTCAAGCGGCAAGCGTAGGCGATCTTGTCACCGACATTGCTGTGGAAGTCTATACGGGTCATGGCGCGCTTGGTGCGGGGGCAGTCGAGGCACCATCATACCGTGGCGGACGGGTCGAACGCCATTGGCCCAAGTACGCGCCGACGATGAATCGGGAGGGGGATGTGGTCCGTTCGTAGCCGCTGGAAGGAATGCCTGACGCGGCAGCGGGACCGTCGGGCGGAAAACTTTGTGAGATTGTCTTGGGCCGGTACTTGGAGTAATGCCGTGCGTTGCCGTCAGAACCGGAAGCCGGGCGGCGTATCGCCGTTGGGCGCCACTACCGGTGCGGCCGGTCGTGCCGGCGCGCGTTTGGTGCGCGGGTTGGCAGCGGCGGTCTCTTCGGTGTTGCCGACATTGACCGGCTCGGCGCGTACCACGGTGGCCGCTGGTTGCGGTGGTGGATTCCTGTACGTTTTCGGCAGGGCGCCGGTCGTCGGATATCCGACTGCGGTCAGACTTCCGTTCCAGCCAGACGAATCGAAACCGCGCAGGCGGGTCGAGCCCACTTGCAATTGTGGCAATTCGATTTCGTTACTGGCGGGGGAGCCGGACACCAGCGCGATGTCGGCGTTGGTATTCACGGTTTTTTCGGAAAACGGTATGCCGCGTCCGGCCAGCAGGGTTCGCGCTTCGGCGCACGGCGGGCAGTTGTTGCCGGTGTAAAGCGTGACCGGGCTGGCCTTGGCCACTTGCGCCAGTTCGAATGGCAGGCCGGTGCTGTCGACCACGCTATTGGTCAGCTGCTTTTTTTCGGTACGCACGGCACTGGCTGGGGGCTGATCGCTGTAGGTGATCCGGCCGTCCGCGCCGACCGACTTGTAGAGCTGCGCGGAAGAGCCGCCGGCGCACAGCAGGCCGCCCAACAGACAAGCCAGCGTGAGGTAGGTCGGATGTCGGTTCATGCGGGCGCTCCTGCTTTCCTGGGGACTCCTGCAGTGTCGACCTGCAGCGCCCGGCACGTCAATTCAAATCGCGTCAGGCCGCCATGCCGCTGTGGCGTAACAGCGCATCGATGGTCGGCTCGCGCCCCCGGAAGGCCTTGAATGAGTCGATCGCCGCGCGGGATCCACCGACGGCCAGGACCTCGTCGAGAAAGCGCCGGCCGGCCTCTGCATACGCCGGCGCGCCATGGTCGGCCGCCGCTTCCTCGAAGGCGCCATACGCGTCTGCCGACAGGACCTCGGCCCACTTGTAGCTGTAGTAGCCCGCAGCGTAGCCGCCGGCAAAGATATGGCCGAACGAATGCTGGAAGCGATTGAACGCGGGCGGCATCAGCACCGCTACCTCACGCCGGATGCGATCGATCACGTCCTGCACTGCAGCGCCCTGGCCCGAGCTGTAATCAAAATGCAAATGCATGTCGAACAACGAAAACTCGACCTGGCGCAAGGTCTGCAAACCGGACTGGAAATTCTTCGCGGCGATCATCTTGTCGTACAGTGCACGCGGCAACTGCGCGCCGGTCTCGACATGGGCCGTCATGTCTTGCAAAACGTCCCATTCCCAGCAAAAGTTTTCCATGAACTGCGACGGCAGCTCGACTGCATCCCATTCGACGCCGGAAATACCGGAGACGCTCAATTCGTCGACCCGGGTCAGCATGTGATGCAGGCCGTGACCGAATTCATGGAACAGGGTGATGACGTCGTCGTGGGTCAGCAAGGCCGGCTTGGTCACGCCGGCAACCACCGGCGGCGGTGTGAAATTGCAGGTCAGGTAGGCCACCGGCGTCTGGACCCGGCCGGCCTGGCCCCGACGACCTCGGGCATCGTCCATCCAGGCGCCGCCGCGCTTGCCGTTGCGGGCATACAGATCGAGATAGAACTGGCCGATCAATTCGCCGTCCTTGTCGATCCGGAAAAACTGCACGTCGGGGTGCCAGGTGCTGGCGCTGTCCGGACGGATCTGCACTGAAAAAAGTTGTTCGATCAGCTTGAAGAGTCCGGCCACGACCTTCGGCTCCGGGAAATACTGCTTCAGCTCCTGGTCGGAAAACGCATAGCGCTGCTCGCGCAGTTTTTCGGACGCATAGCTGACGTCCCACGATTGCATCGGATCGAGGCCAAGTTCGGCCTTCGCAAATACGCGCAGTTCGGCCAGGTCTGTTTCCGCATGCGGACGGGCGCGACGCGCCAGATCGTGCAGGAATGCGATCACTTCCTCGGGCGTCTTCGCCATCTTCGGCACCAGCGAGACTTCGGCGAAATTGCGGTAACCGAGCAAGCCGGCTTCTTCATTGCGCAAGCGTAGCAGGTCGTCGATGTTGGCCGTGTTGTCCCAATCCGGGTTGGCGCCCAGTTCGGATGCCTTGGTGGTGCTGGCGCGATAGATGGTCTCGCGCAATCCGCGGTCGTCGGCGTACTGCAACAGCGGAAAGTACGATGGAAAGTGCAGCGTGAACTTGAAGCCGGCCTTGCCGTCCTCTTCAGCGGCAGCGCGCGCGGCCGCCTTGACATCGTTCGGCAGGCCGGCCAGACGCGCGTCGTCGTCGACCAGCAATTCGTAGGCATTGGTGGCGTCGAGCACGTTCTCGGAAAACCGCGTAGCGATCGCCGCCTGCTGTTCCTGGATCTCGGCGAAGCGCGGCTTGTCGGCCTCCGTCAGTTCGGCGCCACCGAGGCGGAAATCGCGCATGGCATTGTCGACGATTCGCTGGCGCGCCGGCGACAGGTCGGCAAAACCGGTGCCATCCTTTAAGGCCTTGTACTTCGCATACAGCGCCAGGTTCTGACCGAGCGAAGTCCAGAACTCGGTGACTTTCGGCAGGCTTTCGTTGTAAGCCGCGCGCAGCTCGGGCGTATCGACCACCGCGTTCAAATGACCGACGATGCCCCAGGCGCGCCCGAGACGTTCAGTCGATTGTTCCAGCGGCTCGACGAAATTATCCCAGGTGACCTGGCTTTGCGGTCCTTCCAGACGCGCCACGACGGCGCGGTTTTCTTCCAGCAGGGCCTCGATGGCTGGCGCCACGTGCGGCGGCGTGATCGCGTCGAAACGCGGCAGGTTGGAAAAGTCCAGCAGGGGATTCGCAGCGGTCGCTTGCGCTGTTGCGGAATGAGTCATCAGTGTCCAGTAAGTTGTTGTGCGTTGGCCGTGCGTTCCGCGGCTTCGATGGTATTGACCAGCAACATGGTGATGGTCATCGGTCCGACCCCGCCCGGCACCGGTGTCAACCAGCCGGCGATGTCCTTCACGCCGGTCGCCTCGACGTCGCCGCACAGCTTGCCGGCGTCGTCGCGGTTCATGCCGACATCGATGACGATGGCGCCGGGTTTGACCATGTCGGCCGTCAGCGTATTGCGCCGACCGACCGCGGCCACCACCACATCGGCCTGGCGGGTAAAGATGCCCAGATCCGGTGTGTTGCTGTGACAGATGGTGACGGTGGCGTTCGCTTGCAAGAGCAACAGTGCCATCGGCTTGCCGACCGTGTTGCTGCGGCCGATGACGACAGCGTGCTTGCCCTTCAGGTCGATACCGGTACTCTCGATCAGCTTCATGCAGCCGTACGGTGTGCAGGGGCGGAAACCCGGCGAGCCGGTCAACAGTTCACCCGCACTCAGCACCGAGTAACCGTCGACGTCCTTGCTGGTGGCGATCGCGGCGATGACCTGGATGGGATCGATATGCCGGGGCAGCGGCATCTGCACCAGGATGCCGTGGATCAGCGGGTCGGCATTCAGGCGTGCGATGTGGTCCAGCAGCGCTTGCTGCGACAGGGTGGCCGGATAGTGCTCGAGCACGGAGCGGATGCCGGTATCGGCGCAGGCCTTGACCTTGTTGCGGACATAGACCTGGCTGGCGGGATCTTC
>JAYUWF010000435.1:0-8904 GCA_043753685.1 Herminiimonas sp. | reverse complement strand
CACCCACCACCTCGAGGGCAATCGAGGCGACCGCCTGGATATCGGGATCGTCCTCGACGTACAGGATACGATGCAACTCACTGCTGGGCATGGCAATCACCTCACACCAAATAGGGCGCCGGCATGGACCCGGCGCGGTGAATCGAAAATGGCCGGCGCGCCGGCTCAGCCCGGCCGGACCGGCTCGGGCCCGGCCAGAACCGGTAAGTCGACATGAAATACGGTGCCGGCAGCGCTACTCTGAAAGCCGATGTTGCCGCCATGCCTTTCGACAATAGTACGGGAAATACTCAGGCCGAGCCCGGTACCGCCCTTGCGATCGGCGTCCGAAGTGTCGGCCTGCGCGAATTTCTGGAAAACGCGGCTGCGAAATGCTTCCGGAATACCGCTGCCATGATCGGTCACCGTCAACCGGATCTGCCCCCGCAGCAGGCTCAGTCCCAGTTCGACCGTGCTGCCCGCCGGCGAAAACTTCACCGCGTTCGACAGCAGGTTGACGATCACTTGCGTGATGCGATCGGCGTCGATCCGCACCAGCACGTCGGCGCAGGCGGCGTGGTCGGCCAGGATCAGGGCGACCTTGAATTGCGCGGCAAATTCGACCGTCGCCGCGATCGCGTGCTGCAGGAGCGGCAGCAGCGGTTGCACGTTCATTTCGAAGCGCATGTTGCCGGACTCGATTTTTTCAATATCGAGGATGTCGTTGACCAGTCGCACCAGCCGTTCGCAATTATTGTTTGCGATATCGATCACCGCCTGGCCCTGCGGCGCCAGTTGGCCCAAGGCGCCGGCTGCCAGCAATCCGAGTGCGCCGCGAATCGATGTCAGGGGCGTGCGCAATTCATGCGAGACGTTGGCGATGAAGTCGGCCTTCATCTGTTCATTGCGCTTGCGCTCGGTGAGGTCGCGCAGCATGCCGTTGGATCCGCGCCGCCCGTTCAAGCGCATTTCACTGACCACCAGTTCGGCCGGAAAATGACTGCCGTCTTCCCGCAGGCCGACCATTTCAAGATTCAATTGACTGCCGGCCAGGCCTTCTCCGACCGCGAAGCGCTGCAGGAAACTCGCTGCCTCGGCATGGAAATCCGTCCGCAGCAGGCGCCGGAAATCCTCGCCGACCATCTGTTGCGGCAGATAGCCGAACATTCGGGCGGCGGCCGGATTGAAGGTTTCGATACGACCGTTGTCATCGATGGTGATGATGCCGTCACCGGCGTTGTCGACAATGGCGCGCAGGCGGGCTTCTTTCTCTTGCGACGACGCGTTGGCGGCAGTGACCGTTTGCAGATTCAGCTCCAGCTCGGCCCAGGCCGCCAGATCGCGCAGCGCGGCGCGATCGGCCTGGCTGAACTCCCGCGCCAGCCGATCGAGCACGCACAGCGTGCCGACCAGATGACCGCCGGCGCCGCGCAGCGGCACCCCGGCGTAGAAGCGCAAGTGTTGCTCGCCGCTGACCAGCGGATTGTCGGCAAAGCGGGCATCGGCGGCAGTATCGGGCACCACCAGTAGGTCGGCGCCGAGAATCGCATGACCGCAGAATGAAATGTCGCGCGCCGTCTGGGCCGGCTCGAAGCCGGTGCGCGACTTGAACCATTGCCGGTCTTCGTCGACCAGCGAAATGAGTGCGATCGGCACACTGAACAGCCGCTGGGCAGTGCGCGTAATGCGATCGAAGCGTTCCTCGTTGCCGGTGTCGAGCAACAGCATCCTGCACAACGCGGCCAACCGTTCGTTGTCATTGTCCGGCCGCGGCGCGCTCAACACGACGCACTCCCGCCTTCTTCCGCCTGGACGCGATCAAGCAAGCCGCACCGCCGCCGTGTTGTGCAACGGCCGATCGTCGCCGCCATGGACCGGTAGCGACTTGCCCTCGCGGATCAGTTCGGCGAATGCCTCGGCCGGCACCGGCCGGCTGAAATAATAGCCCTGGATTTCATCGCAGCCATGCCGCTGCAGATACTGCAGCTGGGCTTCGGTCTCGACGCCCTCGGCAATCACGTTCAGCCGCAGGTTGTGTGCCAGTGAAATGATGGTGGTCACGATCGCCGCGTCGTCGGGATCAAGCGTGATGTCGCGCACGAAGGATTGGTCGATCTTCAGCACGTCGATCGGGAAGCGTTTCAGGTAGGACAGGCTGGAATAGCCGGTGCCGAAATCGTCGATCGACATTTGCACGCCGAGCGCCTTCAGGTCGCGCAGAATACCCACGGTATGGTCGACGTCGGTCATGACCATGCTTTCGGTCAGTTCGATTTCCAGATACTGCGGTTCCAGTCCGGTCTCTTGAAGGACATCGGCAATCGATTGGGTCAGATCGTGCTGGTTGAACTGCCGCGCCGACAGGTTCACCGACACCCGCAGGTATCCCAGCCCCTGGCTTTGCCACGCCTTGACCTGCTCGCAGGCGGTGCGCAGGACCCAGGCGCCGATCGGCACGATCAGGCCGGTTTCTTCCGCCAGGCCGATGAAGCGCAGCGGCGGCACCATGCCGAGTCGCGGATGTTGCCAGCGCAGCAGAGCTTCCATGCCGACGATGCGACCGCTGCGCAGATCGACCTGCGGTTGGTAATGCAACAGGAATTCGTTACGCTCCAGCGCGGTCCGCAGGTCGCCTTCCAGATGCAGCCGCTCCAGAGCCTGCTGATTCATGGCCGCGGTGTAGAACTGAAAATTGTTGCGACCGGTTTCCTTGGCCCGGTACATCGCGATGTCGGCATGCTTGATCAGCGTCTCGACATCGTCGCCGTCGGCTGGAAATGCCGACACGCCGATGCTGCAGGTCAGGAAAAATTCATGGCCTTCGATGGTCACCGGCCGGGCGATGGCATCCATCACGCGTTGCACCGCGATGGTCGACAACGCGACGTCGCTGCGCTCCGGCAGCAGCAACACGAATTCATCGCCGCCCAATCGCGCCACGGTGTCGGTTTCCCGTACCGCGCCCTGCAATCGCTCGGCGACTTTTTTCAGCAGTTCGTCGCCGGCCAGGTGGCCCAGCGTGTCGTTGACGAACTTGAAGCGGTCCAGGTCGACGAACACCACCCAGACCGGATGGCCGTGGCGCATGGCAAATGCCAGCGATTGCGCCAGCCGGTCGCGCAGCAGATTGCGATTGGCCAGGCCAGTGAGCGGATCGCGGTTGGTGCGGAATTCCAGCTCGGCTTCGTGCCGCTTGCGTTCGGTGATGTCGTAATGGGCGATGACGAAATGGTTGACGTTGCCCTGTTCGTCGCGCACCGGTGCCATGTAAATGTCGCTCCAGAACAGGGTTCCATCCTTGCGGTAGGTCCGCAGGATCGCATGGCCTTCGCGCTGCTCGGCAGCGGCCGCCTCGAGTTCGCGCAGGCCGCCCTGCGCCAGGTCGCCATTGCACAGGAAGTTGACCGCACGCCCCAACGCATCCGCGGCGCTGTAACCGCTGATGCGCTCGAATGCAGGATTGACATAGTCGATGGTAAATCCGGCTGCGTTGGTATTGATGATCAGGATCGCATTGGCGCTGGCCTCGATGGCGCGCTGACGCAATTTCAGGGCCGATTCGGCCAGTTCGCGCGCGGCGATGTCCTTGGTCAGCAGTTCGTTGGCCTGGCTGAGTTGTTGGGTGCGCTGGTCGACCAGCTGCTGGATGCGCCCGGCGCGCAACGCCTGTGCCTGAATGTAGGCCGCTGCGGCCAGACTGAAAAACAGGCCGACCACCAGTGCCAGCGTCGAGCCGGTGTCAGGGACGCTCGACCAGCCGGCCCTGGACCGGACCACGACGGTCCATTTCACACCAGCTACGTCGAGCTGGGCCTGTTCGATGAAGGTGTCGTCACGCGGCAGCCAGCGCAAGGCATTCAGGCGGCTTGGCACCGGCGTCGGCCCGGCCCGGCTAAATGCCAGCTGCGCCGGATCGACATGATCGGTGGCATACACGCTGGTGTCGAAGCCGGGCATGGCCAGCAAGCCGTTACCGCCCAAGATTTTTTCCATCAGGCCGTCGGCCTTGAGAACCACTGCGGTGTCGCCCAACAGCGCCTGGCGGCGCTGGGCCGGCGTATCGACCGGCATGCCTGGCCGGTACAACGGCACCAGCACCAGGAAACCGCGCGGCGCCTGCGCCAGACGCACCATCTGGGTGGCTGCAGCCTGCCCGGTTTCGAGGGCGCGGTCGAGAGCGCCGGCAACCTGCACGTTCCTGAAGACGTCGAGTCCGAACGCCGGCTCGTTACCCTGCATCGGCTCGATGAAATCGACCACGTTATATGCTTCGCGCCGGGACGCCGGTTGCGAGGTACCACCTACCAGTTCACGAATCTCGAAACCCGGAAACTGCTGCCGCATCATGGCTTCGTAGGCTGGCCGGTCCGGTCCTGCGAGCTGCAGGTGAATGTTGAACGCCTGGATATAAGGATAGTGCTGCAGCAGCGGCTGGCTGAATTGCTGGAACTGCGCGCGGCTGATGGCGCCGCTGCTGACGACGTACTGGTTGATGATCTTGGCCACCTGGACCGCATCGTTGACGCCGCGCGTGAGCGCCGCAATCCTGACCGCGGCGCGTTGCCGGAAGTCGAGCATCAGCTTGTCCTGCTCCAGCTGGCGCAGCCCGGACACCACCACGGCTGTCACCCCCAGTCCCACCAGCAACGCAAGAATTGCAGGAATGTAAATAGAAAACGGAAGACGATTGCGAAACATGGAATATTCAGTGCGAGCAGGCTGGTAAATCCGCTCGAACCGAGGCTGTCGAGGATGCTTCAGCTTATCGCATTACTGTTGGGAAAACACAAAAAGTCACGCCGAATTGTCGGGACATGGTGCTTCCTTGACACGTCCACCATGCCTCGCCACCGCGTGGGCGCCCAACTTTGCGGCGCCGAAAACGAGTCGATTTCATGTTCGTCCTTGAAAATTGTTATTTTCGCCCCTATACTTAGCACTCGCTGGGCGAGAGTGCTAACAACATTCCATTCACTTTCTGCCGGCCCCCTCACTTTTCTTATGCGGTATTGCTGCATGGTGAAGTCCGCTTTGCTGCAGTCGTGCCGCAAACACCCATAACCTATTGAACATTAAGGAGTTTCTATGAACCTTCGTCCATTGCACGATCGCGTCATCGTCAAGCGCCTCGACCAGGAAACAAAAACTGCGTCCGGTCTCATCATTCCAGAAGCGGCGGCTGAAAAACCGGACCAAGGCGAGATTCTGGCAGTCGGCAACGGCAAGATTCTGGAAGACGGCAAGGTCCGTCCGCTCGACGTCAAGGTCGGCGACCGTGTCCTGTTCGGCAAGTACTCCGGCCAGACCGTCAAGGTCGACGGCGACGAGCTGCTGGTCATGCGTGAAGAAGACATCATGGCAATCGTCCAGAAGTAATTCTGCAAGCCTGACTTCAGTCAATCTGAATCGAGCAAGACGAAACACTGCAACCCAATCAATCAGGAGTAACGAACATGGCAGCTAAAGAAGTTATTTTCGGCGACGCCGCCCGGGCCAAAATGGTCGAAGGCGTCAACATTCTGGCCAACGCGGTCAAGGTCACCCTGGGTCCTAAAGGCCGTAACGTGGTCCTCGAGCGCTCGTTCGGTGCGCCGACCGTAACCAAGGACGGTGTCTCGGTCGCCAAAGAGATCGAATTGAAAGACAAGCTCATGAACATGGGCGCGCAGATGGTCAAGGAAGTCGCATCGCGCACCTCCGACAACGCTGGCGACGGCACCACTACAGCCACCGTTCTGGCCCAGGCAATCGTCCGCGAAGGCATGAAGTTCGTCGCCGCCGGCATGAACCCGATGGACCTGAAGCGCGGCATCGACAAGGCAGTCGCTGCCACCGTCGAAGAATTGGCAAAAATCGCCAAGCCTTGCACCACCACCAAGGAAATCGCGCAAGTCGGTTCGATCTCGGCCAACAGCGATTCCTCGATCGGTGACCGCATCGCCGAAGCGATGGAAAAAGTCGGCAAGGAAGGCGTCATCACGGTTGAAGACGGCAAATCCCTGAACGACGAACTCGACATCGTCGAAGGCATGCAGTTCGACCGCGGCTACCTGTCGCCATACTTCATTAACAATCCGGAAAAGCAGACCGCGATCCTGGAAAACCCGTTCGTCCTGCTGTGCGACAAGAAGATCTCGAACATCCGTGACCTCCTCCCGGTACTGGAGCAAGTCGCAAAAGCCGGCCGTCCGCTGCTGATCATCGCCGAAGACATCGAAGGCGAAGCGCTGGCGACCCTGGTTGTCAACAACATCCGCGGCATCCTCAAAACCTGCGCCGTCAAGGCACCGGGCTTCGGCGACCGTCGCAAGGCAATGCTGGAAGACATCGCCATCCTGACCGGTGGTCAAGTCATCGCTGAAGAAGTCGGCCTGACACTGGAAAAGATCGCGCTGACCGATCTGGGCCAAGCCAAGCGTATCGAAATCGGCAAGGAAAACACCACGATCATCGACGGCGCCGGCCAGGCCGCAACGATCGAGGCGCGCGTCAAGCAGGTTCGCCTGCAAGCCGACGAAGCCACGTCCGACTACGACCGTGAAAAGCTGCAAGAGCGTATCGCCAAGCTGGCTGGCGGCGTTGCCGTCATCAAGGTCGGTGCTGCCACCGAAGTCGAGATGAAGGAAAAGAAAGCCCGCGTCGAAGATGCATTGCACGCAACCCGTGCTGCAGTCGAAGAAGGCATCGTTCCTGGCGGCGGCGTGGCGCTGTTGCGCGCCCGTGCCAACATCAACATCAAGGGCGACAATCCGGACCAGGACGCAGGCATCAAGATCGTCCTGCGCGCCATGGAAGAGCCACTGCGCATGATCGTGCAGAACGCCGGCGAAGAAGCATCCGTCGTCGTTGCCAAGGTCCTCGAAGGCAAGGGTAACTTCGGTTACAACGCTGCCAACGGTACCTACGGTGACTTAGTCGAGATGGGCGTTCTGGATCCAGCCAAGGTCACCCGTTCGGCGCTGCAAAATGCAGCCTCGATCGCGTCCCTGATGCTGACCACCGATTGCATGGTGTGCGAGCTGACGGAAGACAAGCCAGCTGGTGGCATGGGCGGCGGCATGGGTGGCATGGGCGGCATGGGTGGTATGGATGGCATGATGTAATGCTGGCGCCGGGTCCTGGGGCCTGGCTCATGAAGATGGTTTGTTAGATGAGAACGCCTGCAGCGATGCGGGCGTTTTTTTTGGGTGGCGGATTGCTGTGCTCGCATAGTGGCACGTCGCAACGCATGGGCGTCTCAGTGCCGACACTGCAGCGGCTCGAAGCAGGTGACCCGGGCGCCCCGCTGCCGCATTGATCAATTCGGACCGTAGCGACCAAGCCATTGCCCATGCAGCGCAACGCCGACTACGGAAACCGTCAAGCCTGAATCCTGAATTCAGTTGCCATGGCGATCGGGCGCACCTGGTTCTTTTCTCGCCGCATTTCGACCAAGCCATAGTTCGACATCGTTTTGAGCGTGCGCGACAAGTTGCTCGTCTTGCGCCCTGTTATCGCCGCCAATGTTGAGATCGATTCTGGTTTGGCTTCCTGGATGATCTTCAGCAACCCCCTGTTTTCGTCACTCAATACCTCGGCCAGTGATCGCATCGACGTAAACCATATTTTAGGATCCGACGGTTTTGGCTTGTACTCGCCACGGGCGATGGACAACACCCGCGCGCGGATGCTTTCTTGGGACATGATGCCGATGTTGATTGCTTTCATTGCTGCCGAAGCTCCTGTAAAACGCGGTCGACTTCAGCAAAGAAGTCCACCAGCAATTGTTGGGCATCCCGGAATTCATAGGGCACGCCTTTGTCGCTAACATGACAATGCTTGTGGTCGTAGGCCAATCGTTGCCCAGCAAACTTGAATTTTTTAGGCAACTTCACCGCGTGAGCATTGTCGTATCCAAGAATCCGCTTGCCATACGGTTCGTGCAGTGTCAGCGAGTAACGAATGCCGTGCGGAATATTGTTCGTTGGCGGTACCCGCCACGCCTCCAATTTGATCCAGTAGCCCCCACCTTGCTCGATGATCTGGCCATCCAAGTCGATCAGCGTGGTAAGTCCGTAGTCTTCATGCATACGACAGTTTATCATCGGTTGATAATATATATCGAAGCTATTGCAGATCCCTGTGGCGTACACATAGATATTTACAATCCACGCATTACTGCAATATTCTATGTTCATGCCAAAGACCGCTCGCGCCCTTCTCCAACTGCCACCGGCAACCGCCGCCACCATTGAAAAGCTCGACGCAGACCTGGCAGTTCAGTGTTCGGCCGCGCCGCGGTGCGATCGCCGCGCATCCTCTTCCGCCTTGGCCGCGTCTTTCTCTGCCTTGACAGCAACAACCCGCGCTGTCTCTTCGTCGAATGCGGCCAGCAACACGGCACGCGACTCCGGCGTCTCCAGACTGATGCGCCCCAGGGCGCCAGTGCGGTAGTCTTGCAGAAAAGTGTGCGCCGCCTTTTCCAGGTCGATGCCACCGCCCTTCAATAGGTAGCCACGACGCCGCGCCACGCACTCGATCACGGCAACGCCATCGAGCGGCTGCTCCGGTTCGCTCTGCAGTCCATAGCGTGCCTTGAGCAGCTGCGGGTAATGCGCCAGCACTGCATCGGCCAGAAAGGTTGCCACTTCTTCCTCGATCAAGGCATTGGCGCCGATCGCATGGCTTGCCGCCAGCATCAAGCCATCCGCCGGATGTTGAATCTTTGGCCACAGCATGCCGGGGGTATCGACCAGGATGATGTTATTGCCCAAATAAAGGCGCTGCTGGATCTTGGTGACCGCCGGCTCGTCGCCGACCTTGGCCACTTTTTTCTTGAGCAGCGCGTTCATCAGCGTCGACTTGCCGACGTTGGGAATACCCATGATCATGATGCGCAGCGGCTTGGTCGGCACGCCACGGTGCGGCGCCAATTGCTGGCACAGG